>NZ_DDOI01000114.1:15730-15886 GCF_002341575.1 Marinobacter sp. UBA2498
GCCCTGATCGTCAACCGCTGGGCTGTGCTGAGCAAAGCCATCAAGGAAAAACTCCGCAAGCGGAAAACCGCATAAAAGTGGTTGACCAGCATCGGCTGAATCAGTATATTTCGTCCCCGTTGCAGGACACAGGACCATAGCTCAGTTGGTTAGAGC
>NZ_DDOI01000115.1:0-7146 GCF_002341575.1 Marinobacter sp. UBA2498
GTCCGGAAAGCCCACTCAACACCTCCAGCCGGGCCTTGACCGGAATCCAGTCGCCGTGGATCTTGATCCTTTCCGCTCCATCAACCATTTTGGCGCCTCGTGTCCCCCCTGCCTGATAACCGGCAAAGATAACGGTTGTACGGTGCTGGCCGAGGAGACGTTTGAAGTGATGAAGAATGCGACCGCCCGTTGCCATACCGCTGCCTGCAATAATTACGTGCGGGTAGGCCTGATCAGCCAGCGCCTTGGAGTCTTGGGCGCTGCGGCTATAATGAACGGTGCTGCACATTTCGTGGCATTCTGAACTGCTCAACCGATGCTGATCTTCGTAGCGGCAGTAAATCTCAGAAACATCAATCGCCATGGGGCTATCCAGATAAACTGGCAACCTTGGAATTCGTCCCGCCTTCATCAGGTCGGTGAGCATATGCTGCAAGACCTGCGCTCTGCCCACGGCAAAGGCCGGAATCAGTATATTGCCCCCTTTGTCGACGGTTTCATTAACGATGTCTGCCAACTGCGACAACGGGTCCGCATCGTCGTGGCGACGATTGCCATACGTTGACTCCAGCATCAGCATGTCCAGAGCTGGCAGAGGCGCAGGTGGCCTCATGAAAATATCATTGAGGCGGCCCACATCGCCGGAAAAACCGACGCGTTTACCTTCCGCCTCGATGATGACACAGGCCGCCCCGAGAATGTGCCCGACCGGTCGCAGATGAAAGCGTATATCACCGAGCTGGATCACTTGGTGAAAGTCCACCGACTGAAACAGCTCCATGCAGGCTTCTGCATCCTCCTGATCATACAGGGGCTCCGGATTCTCATGCCTGCTCAGCTTATGGCGGCCGAGGTAATGTGCCTCCTCTTCCTGAAGATGGCCGCTATCGGCCAGCAATATGCTGCATAGCTCTCGGGTGGCATGATGGGTATAAACCGCCCCCCGGAAGCCCTGCTTGTACAACACGGGGATGTAGCCTGAATGATCCAGATGGGCATGGGTCAGAAGCACGGCATCCAGCGAGGCAATATCGAGCGGCAACGGTTGCCGGTTGCGCTTTCTCAGCCACTTGTACCCCTGAAACAGGCCGCAATCGACCAATACACGTGTCTGGCCGGTTTCAACCAGGAACTTGGAGCCGGTCACGGTTTCCGTGCCACCCAGAAATGTAATGTTCATCGGCGCTCACCCTCCACCTGATTGAGAAAATGCCTGACCGGCGGCACCAGCAACTCGCTGACATCGATCTCATTGCTGCTGTGTGGAACCGTGTTGGTGGTCACCAGCGTCTGCAGGCCGGTACCCAGAAGGTAGGTGTCCGAGGCCTCCGCAAAAATGCCATGCACCGCCGCACACAGGATGGCCTCCGTGCCTTGCGCCTTAAGTGCCCTGACACACTCGCCAATGGTGCGTCCGCTGGAAATAACGTCATCAATGATGACGGCTTTCCGGCCGTTATACGCCGAGATATCCGGCAAGGTGACTTCAACGCGCCGGTCACCCAGACGCTGCTTGGTGCCAATGACATAAGGATGGTTACTGGCCTGCGCGATACTTGATACCCATTGCTCACTTTCCGCGTCCGGACCTACCAGCAACAGACCGTTTTGCCCCCGTAGCCAATCCGCCAGCGCCGGTGCTCCCTGAACAACTTGCGTGGGTATGCTGTAGATTTCGTCAAGAGACTGGTACCTGTGCAAATGTGGATCAACGGTGATCAGCCAGTCGATATGTAAAGACAAAGACTGGGCAAACACCCTGGAAGTGACCGCCTCCCCTTCTTCGAAGCGTCGATCCTGGCGCATATAGCAAAGATAGGGCGCCACCAACCCAATCGACCTGGCACCGAGTTCCCGGAGAGTTTCAAAGAGAAACAGGAGAGCAAGGTATTTGGTGTCTGGATGCGTTAGGTCGGCCAATATTACGCAGTTCGCACCTTTGACTGATGTGAGCACACGTAAGTAGGACTCACCATCAGGGAACCTCCGCACCTGCAAACTTCCCGGCTCCAAGTTAAGCTGATCACAAAGCTTCTCCTGTAATGGGTGCGGGGTGAGGCTAAACAGCACATTTTTTTCAATAATGTCCACAATCATTCCTCTTGCGATACAGTGAAGATTGCCGGCCCCATATCGTTAAACGCCAGCGCATAATCCTGCTGTCCCGGACTGTCACTGAGTAACTCATAGAGAGGCTCTCCCTTAATGACGATATCGCCGACGTTCACCAGCAGCCGTAGTCCTGCGGTAGAACTGGCAGGCGCTCCTGCCAGCTTGGCGACACGGGCAAGCCGACGGTTGTCGATAGACACGATTGTTCCGGATTCCGAGGACAGAACTGGACGCCGAAAACGGGCTTCACCTAAGCTCTTCAGTCCCCCCTGAGCCTTTGTTATGCGCTTGAACTGCTCCCAGGCAGAGCCGTCTTGAAGTAATCGCTCTGCTTTGATCATCCCCTCTTTCACGCCAAGACCATCGGCCAGATCGAATAAATGGCCAGCCAGCAAGATGGCGCGGCTCCGTAGATCCTCCGGCGCACCCCGCTTTCCCTGCAACACGGCCAAAACATCACGGGCCTCCTCTGTCGGCCCGATCCCTGCACCAACCGGCTTGCTGCCGTCTGTCGCGATGCAGCGTACCTTCAGCCCACAGGCCGCCCCAACGCTTGTGAAAAGAGAGGCCAGCCGGTCGGCATCGCCGGGCGTTCGAACCTTGGCCGTCTCCCCCACCGGAATGTCAATCACCGCATGGGTGGAACCGGCAGCAATCTTCTTGGACAGCACCGAGGCCACGAGCTGGCCCTCACCATCAAGGTCCAGCGCTCTCTCGATGCGAATCAACAGGTCATCAGCCGGGCTGAGGTTCATCGCCCCACCCCAGGCGAGACAGGCACCGGTTTCTCTGACCACACGGCGAATCTCGTTCAGCCCAAGCCTCACATTGGTCAGCGCTTCCATGGTGTCCGCTGTTCCCGCCGGTGAGGTGATGGCACGGGAGGAGGTTTTAGGCATTACTAAGCCTGCTGCGCTGACGATCGACACAACCAGCGGCGTGGTCCGGTTGCCCGGCAGGCCTCCAACACAGTGTTTGTCGAACACACGATCCACGCCTGGCCAATCGAGCTGTTGTCCGCAATTCACCATCGCCTGGGTCAAAGCAACAATCTCATCGAAACCTAATCTGCCACCCGCACAAGCGCTCAGGAAACAGGCTATTTCGACATCGCTGTATTTGTGTGCGGAGATATCGGAGACAATGCGAGCCATCTCAGCCGGAAGCAAGCTGTGTCCGAATACTTTCCGACGAACCAGACTCAAGGATTCGATATAGGGCGCATGATGTACTGAAACCAGGTCAGACTGAGCCACCCCGAGCCGCTCTATGGCGATATCTGAAAGCCCCGCATACCCTTTGGGAACCGTTTCATCAGACGAAATATTGAGAGTTGCGATGATGGATCGTCCCTGTGAGGAAATTCCCACCCTGGAACTGGCGGAGAATCCTTCTGAAAGGCACACATCACAATCATCACGCATGTAGACGACAGGCTCCTGATGAGTATTGATACCCATCTTGAAAACCCGTAACTGACTGGAAGACGCCACCATGTATCAACATCCTTTTCTGCGTTGAAGAATAATTTCAGTGTTCTGATCAGAGGTCGTTCATACGCCCTATCTGCCTGGCCAATCGCATAGCTTCGTTCTCTTCCATGGTTAGCAACGACTGCAGTAATTCTTTCGCCTCGGGAATTTCGGCTTTGTCGGCCATGGTACGATAAAGGTCCTCTATCTGATCATGGAAATCGAATACTTCTCTGCATATGCCCTCAAAATCCAGCTGTGCGTATGGCTCATCGCAGGTTCTGTGGGTCTTAATGGGATGGTGAGACAGGTAGTCGTAGACCCTTGTCTCCAACGCTTTGGAATCGCCCTGCGACTTGAACTCGTTCACAATACGTTCCATTTCCGATTCATGGGTCGCCAAATAGTCCAGCAACGCTTGTGCTCGCTCTTCTTCATTCTTAGTGGCGCAGTCGGACAGGCATCTTGCAAGATGAGCATGCAAATCCCGTGTCCAGCTAATAAGTTCTCCAAAGGTTTTGATGTCCATTTACCCGTTCCCCCTTGTTGTCATTAATCATGTCAGCAAACAGCAATTACCTACCACTTAAACTCATAAGCCTGAATTCACACTGAAAAACCCCAACAAAAGATGCAAAAAGAGTCGCTCAATAGCGTGGGCTTGATGAACATCAATTTTTCCAATTGGAAGTGTTCGTCTACCCTAAGCCGTCCAGTCGGGTTCGCTTTAGCAGGAGTGCATTTACCGCAACAAGAGCGGAGCTTCCAGACATTGCGAGCGCCGCTACTTCTGGGCTTATCACCAACGGATAGAACACGCCTGCCGCCGCGGGAAAGGCGATGACGTTATAGCCCACCGCCCAGAACAGGTTCTGGTGCATCTTGCGCAGGGTAGCGCGCGACAGCTCGATGGCTCCCAGCACATCGTAGGGGTCGCTCTTCATCAGCACCACGTCAGCGCTCTCAATGGCCACATCGGTGCCGGCACCGATGGCGAAACCCACCTCCGCCTGGGTCAGTGCCGGGGCGTCATTGACACCGTCGCCCACCATGCCAACCTTCTTGCCCTGAGCCTGGAGCTCCTTGATCTTGTCTGCTTTCTGCCCCGGAAGGACATCGGCGATCACCATCTCAATGCCGAGTTCCCGGGCGATGCGCTCGGCGGTGGCCTGGTTGTCGCCGGTGAGCATCGCCACCTCCACCCCGCGTTCCCGCATTTTCTTGACCATCGCCGCAGCGGTGGGGCGAGGCGCATCGGCAATGGCGATAAGGCCGACCAGCTTCCCGTCCTGGGCGACGTGCACCACGGTCTGCCCCGCGCTCTGCAGACGCGCGGCCTCGTCCTTCAGGCTCGCCATGTCGACCTTCTCTTCGTCCATCAGCCGGCGGTTGCCGAGCAGCACGGTCTTGCTGCCAATCTCCGCCCGCGCGCCCTTGCCCTCGATGTTGGTGAAGCCGGTCAGCGGATCAAGCTGCAAGCCTTCGGCCTTACTTTGTATCGCCTTGGCCAGAGGATGGTCCGAGCCCTGCTCCACCGTCCCCGCCAGTGCGAGGACCGCCTCCTCGGTGCTGCCCGCCACCACGACCACCTCGACCACCTGCGGCTCGCCCATGGTCAGGGTGCCGGTCTTGTCGAAGACCACAATATCCAGCCGGGTGGCATCCTCAAGTGCAGAGGCATTCTTGAACAAGATGCCGTTCCTGGCGCCGAGGCCGGTGCCCACCATCACCGCCATGGGCGTGGCAAGGCCGAGGGCATCCGGACAGGCGATCACGAACACGGTGATAGTCAGGGTCACGGCAAGCAGCAGGCTTTGGCCGATCCACCAGAACCAGACGGCGAAGGTGAGCAGGCCGATTACGATGGCAATCACCACCAGCCACTGTGACGCTTTGTCCGCCAGCAGCTGCGCCGGGGCCTTGGAGTTCTGCGCCTCCTGCACCAGCTTGACGATCTGCGCTAACGCGGTGTCGGAACCTACCTTGGTGGCGCGATACCTGAAGCTGCCGCTCTTGTTAATGGTGGCGCCGATCACCTTATCGCCGGGCTTTTTTTCCACCGGCATGGACTCGCCAGTGAGCATGGACTCATCCACCTGGGACTCGCCCTCTAGAACCTCGCCGTCCACCGGAATCTTATTGCCGGGGCGGATCACGACGATGTCGTCCTTCAGAACCTCAGCGGTGGGAACCTCCCGTTCCTGGCCATCACGCAACACCGTGGCCTTGGGCGGCGCGAGATCCATCAGCGAGCGGATGGCGTCGGAGGCACCGGCACGGGCGCGCATCTCCAGCCAATGGCCGAGCAGGATGAACACCAGCAGCACCGCCACCGCCTCGAAAAACTGCACACCCGGGAAAAAGAGCGTGGAACCGACGCTGAACAGGTAGCCAGTACCCACCGAGAGAACGACCAGCACAGCCATGTTGAGCACGCCGTTTTTCAGCGCGCGCCAAGCGGCAACAAAGAACGGCCAGCTTGGCCAGAGCACGGCGATGCTTGCCAGTAATAGCAACCATAGGTCTAGCCGCAGCCCGAAGGGTGGCACCGGTGGTTCGAACAGCCCACCCATGGGCGAATAAATGAAAATCGGGAGGCTGAAGATCAGGCAGACCCAGAAACGGTTGCGCATGTCGCGCACCATTGCCTGCATGTCCATGCTGCCGCCGTGGCCCATCTCGTGGGCCATCTCGTCCTTGGCGCCGGTATGTTCGCCGTGTTCAGCAGGATGCGCCGTATCGTCGTGGCCGGTGTGGGAGGCATGGCCATCGTGGACGGGCGTGGACACAGCCCCGGCTTCGGTCGGCGGGTCCCCCGGGTCGCAAACGTGCCTGGGCAACTGTTCTCCGGAACAGTGATAGCCGCACTCGTGTATCCGGGCCTTGATAGCCTCAAGGTCCACCGTCGCCTCATCATAGGTGACGGTCGCGCTGCCGGCCACATAGTTGACCTCGGCCTTCTTAACGCCGGGCAATCTCAATAGCTGTTTCTCTACGCCCCGGGCACTCAGTGCCGATAGCAAGCCGCGGATCTCCACGACGGTATTTTTCATTCCTTGGTCCCCTTTCCTTAATTGGCCAACCGGAGCTTTTATCAGGCAGAAGAACACCCAGCATAAGCGCCACCCAGATCATCAGAGCATATCTACCTGAATCCAAAATGAATCACCGGCTTAAACCGAATCAGATTGTGATCTCGGTCAAGAAACCCCAGAGCCGCGTTCAAATCATTTATCCGGCACAGCATGACAACTGTTTTACATCCTTGGTGAACGTTTGCGCACAGAGTTTGAGTCCTTCAACCATGGTCAGATAAGGGAACAAGTCATCGCCGATTTCCTGAACGGTCAAACCTGCTCGTAACGCCATCACCGCCGTTTGGATAATTTCACCGCCTTCCGCTGCGACAACCTGCACCCCGAGCAACTGCTTCGGCTTCAGAGAGGCCAACGGTGGCGACTTGAGGATCGGTAAACATGACCGCGGGCATGGCACTGAGGTCGAGCCTGGCCTCGCCTTCCTTACAGGAATATCCCATCTAACACGTAATCCTGAACACCGG
>NZ_DDOI01000110.1:0-205 GCF_002341575.1 Marinobacter sp. UBA2498
GGGCCATGCCAGAGTTCCAATGAACGGTTACTGAAAGGTCGATTACACTATCAGATGCGTTGGGCGGAATCGAAGCATCCTGACATCAGAGACAATCGTTCAACCGCTCTTGTTGGGGGTCTCCAGATTTAAACGAGGTAGATTTGATCGCCTGCGTGGATGGCACCTTCGGCAAGGATATCGCCGTAAACTCCGAGATTCTGGT
>NZ_DDOI01000110.1:321-9520 GCF_002341575.1 Marinobacter sp. UBA2498
CACGGCTCCACAACGTGGAGCGGCTTCACCAAGCTTTACGGTGACGTCACCAATTGCCAGCGAGCGCCCGAGCCATTCCTGTTCGGCTAATCCAGATATCTCCGGCAATGTTTCAATGATCAGGTTGGGCCGAAACCGTTCTACGTTCCAGTCGGGGCCGGGGTGGATTGATCGCATATGATTTAGGCTGGCGGTGGTGATGATGTGAAACGGCGACACCAGGAAGAAAGTCCCGAGTAACGACACATAGGTTTGCATCTCGTCAGGCAGATTATCCAGGTCCGGCAGTGGCTCGCCGGGCTCCCTTGCGAAGGTTGCCTTCAATTCAGTCAGCCAGGAATGATCATCGCGCTTGAAACGCTGATAGAACTCCGCGTCACTTTTGGGGCGTAACGATTGCAGCTTGCTCTTATGGCCTACCAGTTGGGATATTTTGTCATTCACATCGCGATCAGAGCTTAGTTTGACCTCGCCATCCGGAAAGAGGATTTCGACGGTTTCCGCGTTATCAACGGCCTTGCAACGGCACTGCAACAACTCCGGTCGGAACTTGCAGCTCTGAATCTCCTGGCGGGCGACGTCCTGAACAGCGAGAACCCGATCCCCGGAAACACCCATTGATCCGATATCTGCCCTTGTTAACGATTCGCCAGCCATTCCTTTTACAGGGTATCGCCATATGGACGAGACGGTCCCAATCCTGATCATCGCTTCCTCCTTATCCGCAATCAAAGTAAATCAGGGAGAAGCCATGGCCCATACGTCATTTACCCCCATGCACCAAACTACTTCGAGGGGCGTGGCGTTGGGCTACCAGTCGCTAATGAGCATAGCGTTACTGGAAGAGAGCGTTGCAACCAGGAGGCAAATGTCTAAGCTGCAGCTAAGAATCAACGGTTACAAATAAGCCCTCAACGGGGCGTGAACTATGTGCCGCACTGCTGTGTTCAGCTTTAAGCACGAAAGGAGAGAGCGTGCATCAATCAGCTGCCGAGTGGATTGTGTCGCTACTGAGGGAAAGGAACATTCCCTTCCTCATTTGTGGCGGGCTCGCTGCAAGGGGATATGGCTCTCAGCGCGATCTGCATGACATTGATCTCTTTGTCCCTGGGGAGCACTTTTTGTCTGTGGTCCAGGCAGGGCAGCCGTTTGTATCCAAAGCGGCTGCCCACCGCCAGGAAGAGGGCTGGGACCTGACCTACGTCCAGTTCAAATATGAGGGTGTCAAAGTGGAGGTAGGTAATGCCGACGGTGCACAAATCTTCGATGCACAAAATAAAGCCTGGGTTGCGCTAAACATCGATTTTTCTCGATTCGAGACTGTGCACTTACTTGGCCTTGAGCTTCCCTTGATGCTGAAGGAGGATCTTGTCTGGTATAAATCCCTACTCTCAAGGCCGGTTGATATCGAGGATGTCCGGGCTATTCAGTAACAGCGATAGAGAAACACCGATGACTTTTCATTCTGGTTCCTGCCTTTGCGGCACCGTGACATTTGGGATTGAAGGCGATTTCGAGAACTTTTACCTGTGCCATTGCCAGCACTGCCAAAAAGATACGGGTTCTGCGCATGCAGCCAATCTGTTTTCGCAATCCGCCAAATTGACGTGGCTGGCCGGTGAGGATGCCGTGACGTCCTACACGCTTCCGGGTACTCGCCACAACAAGAGTTTTTGTAAGCTGTGTGGTTCCGCACTGCCGGGCACTCAGCTTGAAGGTTTGCTCGTGGTTCCGGCAGGGTGTCTGGACACTGAAGTCTCCATAAAGCCAACGGCGCATATTTTCACGGCGAGCAGGGCAGCCTGGGATGAGGCGCTTGAAGAGGTACCCGTGCAATGACGGAACTCACACAGGTGGCAGGCCTGTCTACGGAGCAGCTTCCAAACATTGAACGCCATCTTGACCGGTGCTATCTCCAGCCAGGGAAGGTACCCGGCGCGCTGACACTGGTCGCCCGGCGAGGGGAGATTGCCTATGTGAAAGCTCAGGGGCTGATGGACGTGGAACGCAACAAGCCGGTCCGCCGGGATACGGTGTTCCGAATCTATTCCATGACCAAGCCGATTACGTCTATCGCCATGATGCAGCTTTATGAGCAGGGGCGGTTTCTACTGGATGATCCCGTACACAAGTATATTCCTGCCTGGAGACGCCAGCGGATTTATAAAAGCGGGGTTTATCCGAACTTCCTGACCACGCCTGCATCCAGCACCATGACGATTCGCGACCTGTTCACGCATATGTCAGGCCTGACTTACGGGTTCATGCAGCGCACCAACGTTGACGCTGCCTACCGCGAGCTCAGGCTGGATGGCAGCCGGAGTATGTCGCTGGAAGCCCTGGTCGATCACCTGGCCGAGCTGCCGCTGGAGTTCTCCCCGGGCACAGCCTGGAATTATTCGGTCAGCACGGATGTGCTGGGGTATCTGGTGCAGTTGCTGTCGGGCAAGCCGTTTGATGAGTATCTGCGGGACCATATTTTTGAGCCTCTGGATATGACTGACACCGGCTTCCACGTTCGGGATGATCAGCTTGACCGCTTCGCTGCCTGCTATCAGTACCAGGCCGGAGATCAGTTCACGCTGCAGGATGACCCCGAGACGTCTCCCTTCCGGCGCAAGCCCCAGTTCATGTCCGGCGGTGGCGGGCTGGTTTCCACCATCGACGATTATTTCCACTTCGCCCAGGCCCTGTGTCAGGGTGGCGAGTTCCGGGGCCGGCGGATTATTGGTCGAAAAACCCTGGAATTCATGTGTCGTAACCATCTGCCCAACAATCAGGACCTGCCGGGCCTGTCTGTGGGTGCATTCAGCGAGACACCGTTTGCCGGGACTGGCTTTGGTCTGGGTTTTTCGGTAAAAACGGACGTCCCCAAATCCCAGACCAACGGATCGGTTGGTGAATACGGTTGGGGTGGCCTTGCGAGCACTAACTTTTTTGTCGATCCCGTTGAGGAACTGGTGATGATTTTCATGACGCAACTGATTCCGTCGTCCACCTACCCAATCCGTCAGGAGCTGCGGGCGATCGTTAACGGAGCGCTGCTATGAACACAGATTCAACACCCTATCCAATCGGAACGCCCGGCACTCCATGGGGCGAGGCAGAGCGCGCCGAGTGGTTGTCACGGCAGACCCGTCAGCGCAGTTACGAGGCGGAGGTGTTGAGTGTGATCGAGCGCCTTGGCGCGCGGTTTGATGTGGAAGAATATGGCGGGCTGGATTACGGCCCGGATTATTATCCGCTGAAGGCGATTCGCAGCCGCGACTGGAACAACGACCTGCCCGTGGTGCTGATCACGGGCGGCGTTCACGGTTACGAGACCAGTGGTGTTCATGGCGCGCTTGAGTTCCTCGACAAGCACGCGGAGGATTATGCCGAGCGCGTGAACCTTCTGGTTGCGCCCTGTGTCAGCCCCTGGGCGTACGAGCGCATTCATCGCTGGAACCGGAATGCGATTGATCCGAACCGCTCGTTCCATGACGACAGTCCCGCGGAAGAGTCGGCCGCCCTCATGCGGTTGGTTGCGCCGGTTCGTGAGCATGTTTTGATTCATATCGACCTTCACGAAACCACCGATACCGACGAGTCGGAGTTCCGCCCGGCGCTGGCCGCCCGCGACGGCAAGCCATTCGAGCCGGCCGGCATTCCTGATGGCTTCTATGTGGTGGACGATAGTGAACACCCGCAGCCAGATTTCCAGCAGGCACTGATCAAGGCGGTGGAGCAGGTGACGCACATTGCACCGGCCGACGAGAAAGGCGAGATTTTCGGCTCACCAGTGGTTGCCCGGGGCGTGATCCAGTATCCGCTCTCGCAGTGGGGCCTGTGCGCTGGCATGACCCGCGCTCCCTACCGGACCACCACCGAGGTGTATCCCGACAGCCCCCATGTAACCCCCGAGCAATGCAATGCCGCGCAGGCCGCGGCGGTGTGTGCTGCCATCGACTATGGGCTTACTCACTCTCAATAGGCCAAATAAGTGGGAAAGCTGACTAGCCGGACTCGGATAGATAGGGCTGCGCCAGGGCCTCAAGCTTTTCTTCTCTGAGTTCGCCGATGGCATTCCATATGTGCTCTGCAAGCTCCGGGTTTGCCGCTTTGAATTCCCGTGAGAGCATCAGGTAGTAGGGCTTGGTTTTGAGAGGGGGATCAATCCGGACAATGCCCGGGAGCTGCCTGGCGTTCTGGCGTAACAGAAAATCGGCGGTGACCGATTGGAGCGCAACGGCATGAACGCGTCTGGCAGTCAGTAACTGCAGGCTCTGCCTGGAACTCCGAACCTTGATTACGGAAACGCCCAGGTTTTCTAGATCGTTCACGATTGAGTAGCCCAATGGGGCGCCAACGGAAAGGTCCGTGTCTTCGAAAGCCTTGCCGCTCCAGCCCAGCTCTGTATCTGGCAGGGCATAGAGATTGTAGCTAATGGTGGTTAGTCGGCGGGTAGGGTCAACCTGACCGTCCCGCCAAGGGTATTCGCCAATTCGGGTGCGGGCAGCATTGTAAGAAGCATTGAAGATACCATCCACCTGGCCGGTTTCGAGCATGGCCAGGCATCGTTTCCAGGGGTATCGGCTGAACTTGATCCGCAAATCCGGTACCCGCTCTTCCAGCAACTTGACCAGCTCTACCGCTGCGCCGGGTTTCTCCAGAACCTCCTGGGTGTCGCCCATGTAATAGGGGAATTGCGTTTTATCTTCGTAGGCAACATGCAGGACGGTTTCTGCATGGCCAATTCGGGCTGGACTCCAGAGAAGCAGAATGGATAGCGCGAGAGCGAGAACTGCATGAAGACACGCTTTCATGGGCATGCTCAAAAGAGTGAAGAGACAGGAATAGCTTAGTTTGTGGCGAGGAATTTTCAATACATCTTTCCATTGAGACCAGCAGGTCTGGCATCGGGCTGGAATGTATAAGACCATGCTCTCCATACTTTCGAAAAGAGGCCATTACGGCCCGGGAGACCTGATCAATGAAGTACAAGAGTCTTGGGTTTTTGTTGGCGGTTGGCGCTTTGACGGGCTGTCAGACGTCCTCTCATGTTTCTTCCGCAGCTATGGATGGAGACGGCATTACCTGTAATGAAATCTACCAGGCATTTTCAGCCTATGAGAGTGACCGGCAATCCGCGGCGGCCTGGGCCCAGCTGGGCACCTTGATCAGCCCCAGTGCCGGGAACTACGCGGATATGGGCGTGAAAACCGCCGCGAAATACTACGATCAGATAAAGGCGGCAACGAATATCTCTCTCGCTGTGCGCGGTTGTCAGCCGGTGCAGTGACGCACGGCCGCATGCAAAACGGGTGAATCAGTTCTGCATGCGGATATCGTCTTTCCACCGGAAGCCCACGCCACCGGCCTGCCATACGCCGTCTTTGTTGAACGGGTGGGGGCCGGCCATGTTGATGTATTGGGGCAGCCCGAAATGGGGCGACAGGTTTCTCGGTGCCTTGATGGTGACCCGGTCCATGATGCGCAGACCCTGCTGCTCTGCCGGTAGGTGAGCTTCTGGCGCGGCGCGGTGGGCGACGGCCCAGTTATCGATAAATAACAGATCGCCGGTTTCGTATTCGTAGCGAATTCCGTAGCCACCCTCGAAGGAATCGTTCAGCAGATCGTTGTAATCGTTGAACAGTTCCTTCATGGCGGCCTCGTCCAGCAGGTGGAAACTGTCCGCGGGTGCAGGCAGGGTCTTCAGCTGGTCGAGCGTCAGACCTTCTTCCGGCAGGCGCTCCAGCACGGCGCCGGTCATGCCCAGATGCAGCCAGACACTCTTGCGACCGGAAATCGGGTGGGTGTGAACCACGGGGTGGGTCACACTGGATGCGGAGTTTACCGACACCAGTCGTTCCCAGAAATCCTGTTTCTCCGGAGGGAGTGCGTCAAAGGCCGCACCCTGGTGCGCGAAGTGGGTGCCGCCGCCATTCTCGGGCGCACGGGCCATGTAGTAGGCGCTGTGGGAGAAGGTGGCGGCTTCGAAACTGCCATCGTTGTGCCATTGCGGGCCAACGCCGAGAATGCCCTGGCGGCCATCGTTGGAGCAGCGGAAAATGTGCCGGTTGCGGCCGGGTGTTGCGGGATGCACGCCGTGGGTGGAATGGAGCTCGCGCCCGCCCCACCATTTGCAGGCTTCAATCAGTTCATCGGGGGAAAGGCCGGCCTGGTGCTTGAATACGATGAACCCGCGATTTGCCATTTCCTCTTCCAGGGCCTTGATAGCCGGCTCTGGCAGCTGGTTGCGCACGTCGGATCCGTAGATCTCAACGCCAATAGGATCCAGAGGCTTGAGGGTTAAACCTTCCTGTTCGAGCAGTGCCACGTTATCAGGGTTCAGGGGCGCTACGGTGGAGGTGGGTTCGCGGGTCTTTTCCAGGGTCTGTGCCATAACCTTCACTACCATGCTGCTCGCTTTTTAGACAGCCTAACCCGTTGGGTTTCCGGATTTCAAATACGATGTCCGTTCCGCCCGATTTTGGAACTGGCCTCCTGCGGGCCGGTGCCGGCAAGACCAAATCCCGTTTGCCTTCGTAGATGCGGCCTCTAGACTGATAGTGGTAACCAAAAACCGAGAGGAATGGCCGTGACTCCCAAATCCCTTTTGCGCCGCACAGCGGCATTGATAGCGTTCGTGATGTCCGGATCGGTAATGGCTGCTGATCCCGTGGTGGTGTCCTCCAAGATCGACACCGAGGGCTCGGTACTGGGGCAGATGGTGTTGCAGTCCCTGGAGGGGGCGGGTATTCCGGTTGAAAACAGACTGCAGTTGGGTGGCACCAGCATCGTCCGCAATGCGATCAAGGCCGGCGAAATCGATATCTACCCCGAGTACACCGGCAATGCTGCGTTCTTTCACGATCAGGCGGATCGGGATATCTGGAAAGATGCGGATAAGGCCTACCAGGAGGCTGCTCGCCTGGATAAAGAGGCACATAACATTGTCTGGCTGGAACCCGCCGAAGCAAACAACACCTGGGCTATGAGCGTGCGGGGCGATCTGGCGCGGGAAAATAACCTGGCCACACTCGAAGATCTTGCCGAGTACATCAATGAGGGCGGTGCCTTCAAGTTTGCGGCCAGCGCCGAGTTTGTGGAATCCGCCAGTGCCTTGCCGGCGTTCCAGGAGGCCTATGGCTTCAAGCTGGAATCCGACCAGCTGTTGATTCTTTCCGGTGGCAACACGGCGGCGACATTGCGCGCGGCGGCCCTGAATAACAACGACGTAAACGGTGCGATGACCTACGGCACCGATGGCGGGCTGGATGCGCTGGATCTGAGGGTAATGGAAGATACCGCAGGCGTTCAGCCGGTGTATCAGCCAGCGCCGATCGTGCGTGGCGAGGTGCTAGAAGCCTATCCGCAGATCCGGGAAGTGCTGACGCCGATCTTCGAATCGCTGGATCTCGAAACGCTGCAGCGCCTAAATGGCCAGGTGGCGGTGAACGGGGTACCGGCGGATACCGTCGCCCGGGATTACCTGGATTCCCTGGCCCAGGACTGAGGTTTGTCGATTTACAGCTCTGTTGCCTCGAACACCATGCCGAACCGTGTCCTGCCTGTGCTGGGGTGTCTTGCCCTGGCGCTGGTCTGGCTTTTGGACCTGGGCGTCATTCAGCCCAACCGCATCGTTCCGGGTACCGGTCACGGCCTCATTTCGGCCGTTGGCGGGCCCTGGGCTGGCCTGGTGTCACTGGTTCTGGCTGGCTGCGTTCTGCTGTCTTTTCTGCCGTTGCGCCGGCGGTACCTGCCGCTTCTGGGCCTGGTAGGCCTCTCCCTGGCGCTGCTGCCCCTGTTGCTTGAGATCTTCGCGGGCCGGCACCTGCCGGAAGACGCACCTTACGCGCGGTCGTCCATCGGAGCCGGTTTCTGGTGTTTGCTGTTTTTGCTGTCGCTGATGCTGATCGAAATTCTCGGGCGCCTCGGGAGCGGGCGAGGGCTGCAGCTGATGATACTGGCCGTCATCGTTGGCAGCTGGCTGTGGATCCTTCGAGGCGGTGGGCTGGAGAGTCTGTCGCTGGTTCGGGAATTCAACGCCCGCCCCGACAAGTTCGAGCAGGCCCTGTGGACTCATCTGGCACTGGCCTTTGGCGCGGTCGGCATCAGCGCCGGTCTGGCTTTTCTACTGGCCCTGAAGATGATTCGTAGTGTGGCCTGGCGCCGTCCCATCCTTGGCGCGGTCAGCTTTCTTCAGACTATTCCCAGCCTGGCGGTATTCGGGTTACTGATCGCACCGCTCAGTGCGCTGGCGGCTGCTTTCCCCGCGCTTCAGGCCATGGGTATTCGTGGCATTGGCTGGGCGCCGGCCTTGCTGGCTTTGGTGGCTTACAGTCTGTTGCCCATGGTGCGCAACACCTTCGTCGCGCTTACCGAGGTGCCGGAAAGCCTCGCCGATGCCGGGCGGGGTATGGGAATGAACGAGCGACAGCTGTTCTTCAAACTCAAGTTGCCACTAGCGCTTCCCGTGATTGTGGAAGGCGTGCGCATTACCACCATCCAGGCCATTGGCCTGACCGCGGTTGCCGCGCTCATTGGCGCCGGCGGTTTTGGCAGCTTTATCTTTCAGGGCCTGGGGCAGGCGGCGATGGATCTGGTATTGCTTGGTGCGCTGCCCACCATTGCACTCGCGCTGCTGGCGGATGCTCTGCTCACCATGCTGGCGGCCAGTCTCAAGCCGACACCGGCGACGGCCTGACAGGAGAGGGATAAGCCCGGATGATTGAACTGAAAAACGTTACCCGCCGCTTTGGAGATGCCGTGGCGGTGGACCGGATAAACCTCACGGTCGAAACCGGCGAAGTGTGCGTGCTGGTGGGCAGCTCAGGCTGCGGCAAGTCGACTACCCTGCGGATGATCAACCAGTTATTGCCCCACAGTGAGGGCCAGATCCTGGTGGATGGTAACGATGTTACCGCCATGAACCCCGAGCAGCTGCGGTTGAACATGGGTTATGTGATTCAGGGCACGGGGCTGTTTCCACACTGGACGGTGGCCCGCAATATCGCCATGGTACCCCAGCTTCTGAAATGGCCACGGGAGCGGATCGACGAGCGCGTGCATGAGTTGCTGACGCTGCTGGATCTGGACCCGGCCACCCACGCCAACAAATATCCCCAGCAATTGTCCGGCGGGCAGGCTCAAAGGGTGGGCGTTGCCAGGGCGTTGGCTGCCAACCCCAATATTCTGCTGATGGACGAACCCTTCG
>NZ_DDOI01000110.1:9771-9977 GCF_002341575.1 Marinobacter sp. UBA2498
AACATTCTCCGGCGACCCGCCTCCGTTTTTGTGGAGAATCTCGTGGGCAAGCAGGACCGAGGCCTGAAACTGATGAGCCTGCATACCGTGCGGGATCTGATGGAGGCTCACCCTCAGCCCAGAGAGCCGGAACCCGGCGCCGACGGCCTCAAGGAAGACGACAGCCTGCGAGTGGCTCTTTCAATCATGCTCTGGCAGAACTGGAG
>NZ_DDOI01000112.1:0-15248 GCF_002341575.1 Marinobacter sp. UBA2498
ACATGGGCGCCCAGATGGTGAAAGAAGTGGCTTCCCAGGCCAACGACACAGCTGGTGACGGTACCACCACTGCAACCGTTCTGGCTCAGTCCATCGTTAACGAGGGCGTGAAGGCTGTTACTGCCGGCATGAACCCGATGGATCTGAAGCGCGGCATCGACAAGGCCACAACGGAAGCCGTGAAGGCAATCCGTGATATGGCCAAGCCCTGTGACGACAGCAAGATGATCGCTCAGGTAGGCACTATCTCTGCCAACGGTGACGATACCATCGGCAAGATCATCGCCGATGCGATGCAGAAAGTTGGCAAGGAAGGCGTCATCACCGTTGAGGAAGGCCGAGGCCTGGAAGACGAGCTGGACGTGGTTGAAGGTATGCAGTTCGACCGTGGCTTCCTGTCTCCGTACTTCATCAACAACCAGGACAACATGTCTGCCGAGCTGGAAGACCCGTACATCCTGCTGGTCGACAAGAAGATCTCCAATATCCGCGAGCTGCTGCCGGTGCTGGAAGCTGTAGCCAAGGCTGGTAAGCCGCTGCAGATCATCGCTGAAGACATCGAGGGTGAAGCGCTTGCCACTCTGGTAGTGAACAACATGCGTGGCATCGTCAAGGTAAACGCTGTCAAGGCGCCTGGCTTTGGTGACCGTCGCAAGGAAATGCTGCAGGACATCGCGATCCTTTCCGGTGGTACCGTAATCTCTGAAGAAGTCGGCCTGACTCTTGAGAACACCACCCTGGATGACCTTGGCACAGCCAAGCGTGTGAACGTCACCAAGGAAAACACCACCATCATCGGCGGTGCTGGTGCGCAGGCGGACATCGAAGCTCGCGTTGAGCAGATCCGCAAGCAGATCGAAGACAGCTCTTCCGACTACGACAAGGAAAAGCTGCAGGAGCGTGTTGCCAAGCTGGCTGGCGGTGTTGCCGTTATCAAGGTTGGTGCCGGTTCCGAAGTGGAAATGAAAGAGAAGAAGGCCCGCGTTGAAGACGCGCTGCACTCTACCCGCGCCGCGGTTGAAGAGGGCATCGTGCCGGGCGGTGGTGTAACCCTGATCCGTGCCATTGCGGCCCTGGACAAGGTAGACGCCATCAACGAAGAGCAGAAAGCCGGTGTTAACATTCTGCGCCGTGCCATGGAAGCTCCTCTGCGCCAGATTGTTTACAACGCAGGCGGTGAGTCTTCTGTTGTGGTTGCCAAGGTTCGCGAAGGCGAAGGTTCCTTCGGCTACAACGCCGCGACCGAAGCCTACGGCGATATGCTGGAAATGGGTATCCTGGATCCTGCCAAGGTCACCCGTTCCGCTCTGCAGGCGGCCGCTTCTGTGGCTTCCCTGATCATCACCACTGAGGCGATGGTTGCGGATGAGCCGCAGGACGAGTCTGCCGGCGGCGGTATGCCGGACATGGGTGGAATGGGCGGCATGGGAGGCATGGGCGGCATGATGTAATGCCGGCCTGATCTCGGCCCCTGAAAAACCCCGCGTTGGTTCACGCCAACGCGGGGTTTTTGTTTTTTTGTCATGAACTTGCCCCATGGCTTTGCTAGACTCGGCTTCCGGTCCATTATCTGTGCAACGCCGAATGAGTGACGCTGAACCCAAATCCTTTCTCCGCCCCGGCAAGGTATTCTTGCTCCTGCTGCTGGGCGCTCTGGTCTATCTGCTGTCACTGGTCTTTCTGGTCCCTGCGGGATGGGTCTGGCAGCAAGCCTCTGCCCATGTATCTCTGCCTCCCCAGGTAAAGGTTCAGCAGGTTGCCGGCAAACTCTGGGATGGCGAAGCCGGGGTTGTGGTGGCCGGTTTCCCGGTGCGTGTTGACTGGCGCCTTTATATGCCGTCGGTCACCAGCCTGGAATGGCCAGCCCGAATTTCCCTGGAATCGTCGCAATCCTCGCTCAACGGCGATGTTACGGTGGGCTGGCCGGCCAGTGCCCAGCTTGATGCCAGCGGACGGATCACGGTGGCCGAGTTTGAGGAGCTGATCCGCCAGAGCGGCGGCGCCATGATTGAAGGCGAAGTCATGATTGACCGTCTGAATATGGCCTGGGCCGATAACCGGATTACGCGGGCGGAAGGCCTGGGGCGCTGGGATGGCGGCCTGGTGACCTGGCCAATGGGTGGCCAGCGTGGGCAGGCCGAGTTTCCGCCCATGCAGGCGACGATGGATACCTCCCAGGGTGGTGTGGCGCTGACCGTCTCCGAGCAGGGCGCCCAGGGGCCAGCAGCAGATGCCACCGTGTTCTGGAACGGAATGATGGAACTGCGTGTCTACAAGCGTATGGTGGATCTCGCCGGCCAGCCCTGGCCGGATTCTGCCAGCCCGGGTGATGTCGTATTCCGGGTACGCCAGCCTCTCGTACCGGGGGCAAGATAATATGGCGCTGTTGAGTATTCCGGCCCAGAGCCGGATTTCCCGGATCCTCGCCAACCTGTTGCTGTTGGTGCTGGTGGTGTATTTGGCCAACACTCTCGCCCGGATGACCTGGTTATACGCCTGGGACGACCGGCCGGTGCCAGACGCGCCGGTCGCAGCCGGTGCAGGCAGTCTGTCAGGCGGTAGCCGTTTGACGACGTCCATAGCCGTTTACGATTTCTTCGGGCGGTCTGAGCGACCGGTCGAGGTGGCCGATGCGGTTCGCCGCTCGGCTCCGGAAACCCGGCTTCGGCTCCGGCTGGAAGGGGTACTTGTCGCACAGCGCCCGGAGGACTCCGGTGCTATAGTTGCTGGGAGCAATGGAGAAACCGCATATTACCGGGTAGGGGAGATGCTACCCGGCAATGCCGAGCTGGCGGAAGTGGAACCAGGGCGTATTCTGATTCGTCGGGGTGGGCGATACGAATCCCTGACTTTCGAGGAGCAGTCGTCTGAACTGGTTGCAGAAGTGACCGAGGAGCCTGCAGAATCATCACCGGATGAGTTCCTGGCCAGCGCCCGTGAACAGATTGACAGCCAGGGCATTGCCGCACTGGCGCCTTTCGGGTTGAGCCCGGTGGACAATAGCGGCATGTCCGGTTACGTGTATGACGGCTCTAACGCCATGCTTAACTCCGTCAACCTGCAGGCCGGGGACGTGATAACGGCTATCAACGGTCAGCGGCTGGGCGATATCAGCCAGGATAAGGCCCTGCTTGAGAACTGGCGCGGCCAGGCCCAGCTGGAGATAGAAATCGAGCGTGACGGATCCATCCTCACCATCAGTTATGCCATACCCGAGCAGTGGCGCTGACCGGGTTCATCGAAACAGGACGAAATCGCCAGATGTATAACCACAAGATCAATGTTTTGCGGGCCATTGTCCTGCTTTTTCTCCTTCCCTTTATGTCCATGGCTTATGGGCAGGAAGCCGAGACATGGCGGCTGAACCTGAAAGACGCCGATATCCGTGCGTTCGTGACCCAGGTCGCGGACATTACCGGGTACAGTTTTGTGGTGGATCCGCGGGTAAAGGGCAAGGTAACCGTGCTCTCCAGCGCGCCCATGAACAAGGATGAGATTTACGACCTGTTTCTGGCGGTTCTGAATGTTCACGGCTTCACTGCCATTCCCGGCGAAGAAGTGATCAAGGTGGTGCAGCAGGTTGATGCCAAGCAGTCGGCAGAAATCCTGGAGCGATTTCCCGAAACCCCCTCCGAGCAGCTGATCACCCGGGTTATCCAGATCGACAACGCCAACGCCCTGGAGCTGGTGCCGATTCTGCGCCCGCTGGTGGCCAAGTACGGCCACCTGGCCGGTGTGGCCGCGGCCAACGCGCTGATCATCAGCGATCATTCCTCAAACATCCAGCGTATCGAGCAGATTGTCCGGGAGTTGGATAGCCCGTCCAAGTACGAAGTGGAAGTCATTCAGCTTCAGGAAGCCTGGGTCGGCGACATGGTGACTCTGCTGCAGGAACTGGCCCCGGATGAACTGGGTCGGGCCGGTGGTGACAATTCCGCCAGAAAGTACAGCATTACCGCGGACGAGCGCAGTAACCGACTGATTCTACGGGGTGATGAGACCTTCCGGGACAAGATGCGCGGTCTGATCCGGCAGTTGGATCAGCCGTCAGCCACCGGTGGCGCTACCAAGGTGCTGCGGCTGAAGCACGCCGATGCCAAGAATCTCACTGAAATTCTCAAGGGTGTGATGGGCGAGCTGGTCAAAGAAGGCTCAGGGTCAGGGGGCTCTGCTGGAGGCTCACGGCCGCAGAGCAATTTCGCGGTCTTCGCCGATGAAGGGCTGAACGCCTTGGTGGTTCGGGGCGAGCCGTCCCTGATGCAGGAAGCCGAACAGATTGTGGCTGCGCTGGATGTGCGTCGTGCCCAGGTGATGATTGAGGCAGCGATTGTCGAGATCAGCGACGAGCTGGGACAGGATCTGGGCGTCCAGGTTGCCGTCGGTGACGAGTCTGGTGAATCCTCACCAGTGGCCGGCACCAACTTCGGCAACGTGGGGCGCAGCCTGGGTGAGGTATTGAGCGCGATTCTGACTGAATCCGCCATTACCCCCGCAACAGGTGGTATCACCATCGGCGCCGGCCAGCGTAACGAGGATGGTGTCAGTTGGGGGATTCTCCTGCAGGCGCTTTCCACCTCGGCGGCGGCAAACCTGCTTTCCACGCCGAGCATCATCACCCTGGACAACCAGGAATCGGAGATCATCGTGGGCCAGAATGTCCCGTTCCGCACTGGCCAGTCGACGGTTGTCGGTGACGGCACCACCAATCCATTCACCACCATCGAGCGTCGCGATATCGGTCTGACCCTCAAGGTTACCCCGACCATCAGTGCCGACGGCCTGGTGCGTCTGGTGGTGGAGCAGACCACAGAGAACGTGGCAGACAGCATCGAGGACGCCTCGGATATCGTCACCAACAAGCGGGAAATCAAGACCACCGTACTGGCGGATGATGGCGAGACCATCGTGCTGGGCGGTTTGACCCGGGATGATTACCAGGTCAACAAGAGCAAGGTGCCCCTGCTGGGTGACATCCCGTTCGTTGGTCGCCTGTTCTCCTCCGAATCGGAGCGCCGGGTGAAGCGCAACCTGCTGGTGTTCCTGCGCCCCAAAATCATGCTGGGTAAGGAAGAGGCCGTTGCGGCTACTTCTGACAAGTTCAATCAGCTTTGGGACGTCAATCTGAACATCCGGGAGAAGCTGGGTATCCCCACCGAAGAGCAGCGTCCGACAGTGGACGCACTGTTTGAAGACGGTAGCACCCGGGTCCAGTAAGCGCTCAGACAGCCAGTGGCGGCATCGGGCAATCCATCTGGTCCGCCACCAGCCGCATCAATTCATACTCCCGGGTTTCCACTTTCCCGTCGCGGGTAATGCAGTGCCCACAGGCATCGATGATTGCCGGTTTCAGCAGCGGTGAAAGACCGTTCAACGCGGTCAACGCTTCCCGTAGCTGGCGCATGGTGACTTTTTCGAGAACCGGTTCCACTCCATCATTCGCATTCATGAAGCCGGCCATGGCCTCCCGATAGAGCTTCTCGGCGTCAGATTGGGACTCAGACCCAGCCCTTGCCATCAAGCTCAGGAGCCTCTGGAGGGCCGGCATGACCGGTTTGTAGCTCTTATAGCGCACCGGTACCACTCTGGCTGCTTCGTCGCCCAGGTGGCGTGAGAGGAAGCTTGTCAGAGCGAGTTCAAACAGGGTAACCCGGTTATCCGCCGCCACCAGTTTCTGGACATTGGTAATGAGCAACTCCCGCTCTTCCGGGTCCAGCTTACGAAGGGCAGGCATGGCCAGTTCCAGGGCAGGGAAACGGACGCCATCGCCGATGGTTTTCAGTGCCGGCAGCAGTTTCTCGAGTAGATCCGGCTGGCTGCCCAATACCGGATGTGCCGGCACCAGGTTCAGCCGTTCCGTTTGCTGTGGACGCGGCAGTTCGCTGATCAGCATGGCATAGCAGAGCTGCGTGGCCCCGGCCCGGGTGTACAGCAGGTTTCGGAAGGTGGCTGGCAGGCGTTCCAGAAAACGCAGGGCGAAATCTTCGCTTTGCCGGTTGATAGTGCCGACCTGATCTGAAAATTTCCGGGCCGGTTTTATGGTTTTTTCCGGGCTGGATGCAAGCGGTGAGGTTCTGCCACTCCTGCCGGTAACCGGCCCGAGTATGTCGGTTGCCGCGCCACTAAACCCGGACGCGCCCGCTTCTGGTGCTCCAGAGCCTCCCCGGTAGAGATCGGCGCCTGGTTCGGTATCCCTGAGCCGGCTTCGCAATCTGGCCAGCATGCCAGGCTGAATGGCATTGATTCGCTCATCTATGGGCGGGTGGGATGCCAGCAAAGAGGTGAACTTCATCCGCGCACTTTCGCCAAAGCACATGTGATTCATGTCGCTGGCGTGGCTGGTTGTGTCCAGGTAACCGCCCTTCATTCCGATCTTGAACAGCGCTCCGGCAATGCCTTCGGGATTGCGGGTAAATTGCACGGAGGATGCGTCTGCCAGCATTTCGCGTTGCCTGGAGACCGCTGCCTGTATCAGCCGGCCAAAGAAAACGCCCACATAGCCAATCACAAAAAGGGCCAGACCAATGATGCCCATGGCTGCCTGGGCCCGACCGTCCCGTGATCGACCCACCCGGTGGCCGCGGTAGAAGGATGCGCGCAGTAGAAAGCCGCCAATCTGTCCGATCATCAGGATGCCGGCAAGCAGGGCAATGAGCCGAACGTTCAGCCGCATGTCGCCGTTGAAAATATGGCTGAATTCATGGGCGACTACCCCTTGGAGTTCGTCTCGCGATAATTGGGTAATAGCACCGTGGGTGACGACCATAACAGCCTCGCCCGGCGTATAGCCGGCCACAAAAGCGTTGATGCCGGTTTCCTGATCCATCACATAGAGTTCCGGCACCGAAACACCACTGGCAATAGCCATTTCCTCAACGATGTTGCGCAGTTTGCGCTCGTCACTGTCGCGGGTATCGGGGTCAATGGGCCTGGCGCCAACCATTTTGGCGACCCGGTCGCCACCTCCCGCCAGATCAACCCAGCGGAGCAGGGAACCCAGAACAATCAGGGAAACAACCGTAACGGCGGTCAGCAGGCCATGATTGGAGAGCAGCCAGTGGTGGAACGCAAGACCGGAGGATTCACTACGGGTTACAAAATAACCCACAAGGCAGACGGCAAGCGTGATAAACGCGACCGCCGTCAGGAAAAGAAAAACCAGCAGAGTGGTGTTGCGCCGGGCGTGGGCCTGGCGCTGAAAGAAACCGGGATGAGCCATGATTCAGGGCCTCAGAAGGCCACTTTCGGTGCCTGACGGGCTTCCGGTGATTCCAGTTCCAGTTGCGACGTTTCCTTGAACGCAAACATGCCGGCGATAACATTATTCGGGAACTGCTCCCGGAAAATGTTGTAGCTCATGACGCCATCGTTATAGGCCTGGCGGGCAAAGGCGACCCGGTTCTCGGTGCTGGAGAGTTCTTCCATCAGTTGCTGAATGGTTTCGTTGGCCTTCAGCTCCGGATAGTTCTCGGCCACGGCGTAGAAATTTGCGAGCGCCTTGGTGAGCAGGTTTTCGGCGCTGCCCAGGCGTTGGATCTTGGTTCCATCGCCGGGATCCTTGGCGGCGTCTTTTTGGGCGCTGACCGCATTGTTGCGGGCTTCCATCACCTGGGTGAGGGTGCTTTTTTCGTGGGTCAGATAGGCTTTTGCCGCTTCCACAAGATTCGGAATAAGGTCGTGCCGACGCTGCAGTTGAACATCAATCTGGGCAAACCCGTTTTTGAACTGGTTGCGCAGGGAAACCAGGCGGTTGTAGATAAAGACCAGATAGAAAACAATGACGGCGATAACGATCAGGCCGATAACAGTGGTTCCCATGGCAACTCCTAGAGGTAGTGGTTCAGAGGTTATTTTCCACGATCTGCTCGTGAAAACCTTTAACGAAGGTCTCAAATTCACGCGGCGGCAACGGTTTGCTGAAGAAATAGCCCTGGGCGAGCTTGCAGCCACGCTGGCTCAGGTAATATTCCTGCTCTGCCGTTTCCACCCCTTCAGCAACCACTGACAGGTTCAGACTCTTGCCAAGGTCGATGATGGTATTGGCGATTCGGGTATCTTCCTCATTGACCAGCAGATCGCGGATAAACTGTTTGTCGATCTTCAGATGCTGTACCGGCATCTGTTTGAGGTAGGTCAGTGACGAGTAGCCGGTTCCAAAGTCGTCCACCGCGATGCTTATTCCCGCTTTGTTGAGTCTGTGGAGTTTGGCTACGGCGTCTGACAGGTTGGTCATGAAGCTGGTTTCTGTTACCTCCAGCTCCAGCCGCCCGGCCGGTATCTTGTGTCGTCGCAGGGTATCGAGAATATCATCGACAATGCTTTCCTGGCGCAGCTGAACGGCCGAGAGATTAACAGCAATACGAAGCGGCGAGCCGTCCGAGGCCCAGCGAGCTGCCTGCCAACAAGCCTGGTCCAGAACCCACTGGCCAATTTCCACGATAGAGCCGTTTGCTTCGGCCACCGGGATAAAGAAGTCGGGGGGAACCGTGCCACGAGTCGGGTGCTCCCAACGTAACAATGCCTCTGCCCCGATTACCCGTTTGCTCTCCAGATTAATCTGGGGCTGGTAAACCAGATGAAATTGGTGATTACCAAGAGCCTGGGACAAATCCTTTTCCAGTTGCTTCCGGTCCCGGATTTCCTGGTCAATGCTGGCGACATAGAACTGGAAGTGGTTGTGACCGTTCTGCTTGGCCAGGGTCATGGTCTGTTCGGCACTCTGAAGCAGTCGGTCTGCCTTGCTGGTGTCGGAGGGGTAAAGAGCAACCCCCAGGGTGGCGCTGATTGAGATGTTCTGGTCTTCGACCAGCATGGGCTCATTGACACAGGCCAGGATTCGCTCAGCTGTGTCTGCTGCTTGAAACCCGTCCCGAAGTCCTTTCTGGACAACCACGAACTGGTCGCTGCCGAGGCGTGCAATGGTGAAGCGGGCATTGTCCAGTTTGTTGGTCAGGCGGTCGGCAACGGTCTGTAGAATAAGGTCCCCGGACCGGAAACCGCACTGCTCGTTCACCGATTTGAAATCGTCGATGCCGCAGACAATCAGCGACAGTTGGGCGTTGCGCCTGGCGGCATCCTCAATATCCCGCACCAGCAACTCCATGAAGGTATCCCGGCTGGGCAGGCCAGTGAGCTGGTCGTAACGTGAGAGACGGCTCACCCGGTCCTCCGCCTCGCGATGACGTTTCTGGCTGTCACCAATGGCCACCAGGAGGTTATTGGTTGCGTTGACCCAGAGGCCAAGTTCGTCGCTCTGGTGGCCGGATGGCGTGGTGACCAGGCGGTCATCCGGGTGCGCAGGATCCACCTGCCTCACGGAATTGACAATTCGGAGGAGGGGGCGCGTCAGGAGCAGGTGGAATACATAGAACAACACCATGCCGAGAATGAGAGCTGTGGCCATGCCGGAAGCGAAAGTGACAGCCGCCCTGTCCAACCAGGTGCGGGCCGCTGCTGCAGTGTCGTAGTGAACGTCAAGAAAGCCGTAGACGTCTTCCGGATTACCCTCGCGGAAAAGCGGTTCCCGATAGAGCCGGTCGGCGTCGAAAATCGGATCGGTGACCGGGCGGAAAGCGGTTTCCTGGAGTGGACGGCTGCGATCTCCCAGTGGGTCGCCGTCAGGGTGGACGATGCGGGCCATGTGGACCGCTTCCTTGGCGAAGAGGCCGTCCACGACTTGTTGCGCGAGTTCGGCGTCGATGCTGAACACCGCCTGGGTGGCTGCGTCTTTCACCATCGCGATGGTTTGCTTGGCATCGCTATCCAGCCCTCTGGACACGCGTTGGGCGTCCAGGATGACCTGTATGGCACTGACAACGACGCCACTGGCAAGGGCCACCGCAAGAATCCACCGTAAGATTCGATAGCCCAGGCGATGTTCAACCTCGAAGGAGTTTTGCATTCAAGCCTGTCTTGTTCCGGTTTTTGCAGAGCCGCTGATCTGCAAGGTTCAGGGCAAAGGTGTCGCACTTTGGGTGATGTGCGTGGGGGCTCACCCTGATGGTTGTTTCCAAGTATGGTTCAGGTTCGCGATATCTTCATGGAGTATCGGCGATTTTTCCAAAGATTTCAGAGTGTGCTTGTATCAAATTGTAATTGCTTGGGTATCGCAGACACAAAAACGCCCGCCAGAGGCGGGCGCTTGATCACAGTCGTTTTAGACTGTGTCTGGAAGCGAGGCCGGGATCAGGCCAGGTTTTCGTTTACGAAATCCCAGTTCACCAGGTTCCAGAAAGCTTCCAGGTAGTTCGGGCGGGAGTTGCGATAGTCGATGTAATACGCGTGCTCCCAGACGTCGACGGTCAGTACCGGCTTATCGGCACCGGTCAACGGGGTTTCAGCATTGCTGGTATTTGCGATGGCAACGGTGCCGTCCGCTTTTTTCACCAGCCAGGTCCAGCCAGAACCGAAGTTGTTGGCTGCTTTATCATTGAATTCTTTCTTGAAATCTTCGAAAGAACCGAACGCCTTCTCGATCGCTTCCTTGGCAGCACCGGTGGGTTCACCACCGCCGTTCGGGCTCAGGCAGTGCCAGTAGAAGGTGTGGTTCCAGACCTGTGCGGCGTTGTTGAACAGCGGGCCGCTGGCACTCTTGATGATGTCTTCAAGCGATTTGTTGGCGTTGTCCGTACCTTCGATCAGGCCATTGAGCTTGGTGACGTAGGTGTTGTGATGCTTGCCGTAATGGTACTCGAGCGTTTCCTGAGAGATGTGCGGTTCCAGTGCGTTCTTTTCGTAGGGCAGTGCGGGAAGTTCAAATGCCATGAGGTCGTTCTCCCTGTCTCTCTGTTTATGTTGATGTTCGTTACCCCAATATAGGGTCGATTTGAGTCAGATCAACCCTTTGGTGTTAAAGAACTTTTAAACTCTGGGCTGCCCGGCAGGAACTGGGCGCAGTTCTTCACCCGCCAGACGAGCTCTTCGTAGCTGTCGGCCAGAATGTTTACGTGGCCCAGCTTCCGACCCGGTCGTTCACCCTTATTATAGAGATGAACATGGGCGTAGGGCAGTTCGAGGATTCGCTCGATGTCGCCGTGCTCTCCGATGATATTGATCATGCAGCTCAACCCACGTGGAGCAACGTTGCCAAGAGGGTGTCCGCTAACAGCGCGAATATGATTCTCGAACTGGCTGGTCATCGCGCCTTCGATGGTCCAGTGCCCCGAGTTGTGAACCCTCGGCGCCATCTCGTTGGCGACCAGGCCATCGGTTGTCTCGAACAACTCAAGCGTTAATACGCCGACATAGTCCAATTCGTTCAGTAGTGCCTTGATGTACCGCTCCGCATCTTCCTGAACGTGCTTCTCGAGCTTCGGAGCAGGCGCAATGGAGTAGCGCAGAATCCCCTCGTGGTGGGTGTTCTCCGCCATCGGGTAGAAGGCCAGCTCACCGTCTTCAGCGCGAACGGCGATAATCGACACTTCCCGGTGGAAGTCGACGAACTTTTCCACGATAAGGCGGGGGTGGCCGATGGAGGTCCAGGCGGCCTCGGCGTCCTCAGGCGATTTGAGTACGGCCTGGCCTTTGCCGTCGTATCCTTCGGTGTTGGACTTCGCTACCACCGGGCAGCCAAGTTCCTCGGCCGCGGCTTTCAACGAGGCGGCGCTATCGGCAATTTTCCATTCTGGCGTGGGGATGCCCAGCTCGCCGAACAGAGTCTTTTCCGCTTCCCGGTTCTGACACACCTGCAATGCCCGGGGGCAGGGGTGAACCGGTTTGTGAGCAGCAATTTTCTCGGCCACGTTTACTGGCAGGTGTTCGAACTCATAGGTAACACGGTCGACCCGGGAGAGGAAATCATCCAGGTACTGGCCCTCGCGGTCGATGATGACTTCACCAAGGCCGGCACTGGGGCTGCCGGACATGTCATAGAAAACAAAGGTCTTGGCCAGTGGGTATCCGGCCAGTGCCAGCATTCTTCCCAGTTGGCCGGCGCCCAGTACACCAATTCTCATTCGAGTTCTCCTGCCTGTTACTGGTCCCGAGGATCAGGATTGTCCAGAATCGTTTCGGTCTGTGTGGCCCGGAACTGCTCAACCGCTTTGCGTACGCTGTCGTCTGAGGTGCCAATAATCTGCGCTGCCAGCAGGCCAGCGTTGGTTGCACCGGCTTTACCAATAGCGAGGGTGCCGACAGCGATGCCGCCTGGCATCTGGACGATGGAGAGCAATGAATCCAGACCATTCAGGGTTTTGGACTGAACAGGAACACCGAGGACCGGCAGGGCGGTTTGTGAGGCAACCATGCCCGGCAGGTGCGCTGCGCCGCCGGCGCCCGCAATAATGACTTTCAAACCGCGGTCTGCGGCCGTTTTGGCGTAGTCAAAAAGCAGATCCGGTGTGCGATGGGCCGAGACGACTTTGGTTTCATAGGGCACGCCAAGTTTTTCGAGCATGGTGGCGGCGTGTTCCATGGTGGGCCAGTCGGATTTGGAGCCCATGATGAGTCCTACAAGCGGCTGCATATGCAACAGTCCTGTGATAATTGGAAAGCCGGCCATTGTATGTTTTGGCTACTTACCATGCAACAAACCTTGGTGGAAGGCGCAGTTGAGAGGCCTTTTCCGGAAACCGCTACGAGCACATCCATGTGCGCTTGACTGAAGCCATCCTTGGCTTCAGACATTTCCGGAAAAGGCCTCTCAACTCCGCCCCGAACGCTCTGGAAGATTTGGCATGAGCGCGGCTTCATTTTTACCTGCGGGTAAGTACAGGTATTATCAGACCTTATTATTTTAACCGTCCATACTCAGGAGCTGTAATGGAACCGATCCGTCCAGATGATGATGAGTTGAGGGCTGAACGACCGATTGGTAGTGCCGAGTCGAAAAAGGCAGCGGAAAGAAAGTCCAGGCCAGCGTCCGGAGGGAAAGGCGAACCGTCGACACCAGCGAAGCCTCCCAAAGGTGGAAAGGGCGGTAACGGAAGTGGCGGCAGCAATGGTCGCGGTAGCTCGGCAATGCTGTGGGTGTTGTTGATTGTGCTGGCCGTTGCCGCGGGTGCTGGCTGGTACTCCCAGGAGCAGCGGGTTCAGGCGTTGGAAGGGCAGCTTGAAGAAGCGGATTACTGGGCGCGGCAGAGCAAGCTGGCGCTTGCTCGGTTTGAGGGCGAGCTTTCGGAAACGGGGGAAAACCTTCAGGAGCGGGGCGCTACTCTGGAGGAGCAGATCGCGGCGCATACCAAGCGTCTGGATACGGCAGACAGTGAGATCCGGAAACTCTGGGCCATTGCCAATGAACGCAACAAGAAGCGTCTCGATGAGCAGCAGGAACGAATTGCCGCCTTGGAATCCGGCCTTGCGGAGGGCAAGCAGGCCATTGGTTCGCTTGAGACGTCGGTTGAAAAGGTCCGGTCCTCGCTTTCCGCCGATATTGCAGCCCTGAAACAACAAACGGAGACGTCGATTTCAGCGCTGCAGGATGCCAACCGGCAGGCAACAGATCAGTTGACGAAATTGAGCCAGCAGCTGGCGGATGTGGATCAGGTGATCGAGAGCCGTATCCGGCGTTTTGAGCAGGAGCAGAAGCTGGGAATCAGCGGCATGGAGGGTCGGATCTCGGCCCTGGAGCGGGAGACCGATGAGCTGGCCGATGATGGCCGGGTTCAGGCGCTCCGTAATGAGGTGGCCAGTCTCAAGCGCACGGTTGAGTCTATCGATGCCTCGCGGTCACAACTGACCTCCCGTCTGGTTCGGCTGTCTGAAGAGGTGAATCAGTTACGGAGCCAGATCAGCGGGCAGTAACTGCCCGTAGCGTGGTCCAGCAATCGGCATTTCGGGTTTTGTAACGGTTTGTAGCCATCCCTTGCGGTAGCTCTCATTTCTGTTTTTGTGCAGTTGTTAAGATCAGGCAACTCGCAATCAGGATGAAGAGTTAACAACAATGAAAACCCGAGTGCCTTCCGTTTTTCTTGTTCCCCGGCTTCTGGCAGCGATGTGGCTGTTGCTGGCGTTGCCGGGCTGTACGGTTTATCAGTCCATCGGCAAAAGCGTCGGGTCGTTCCTGCATCCGGTTTCCGGGCATGACTTCGTTCATATCGACAACGATAGCTGGGATCGGCGCAACGCGGTGCTGTACTTCTACAGGACACACTCCCAATGGGCGGCTGATGAAATTGAAGCGCCCAGTGTCTACATAGATGACACCCACTATTTCAACATTCGCAACGACAGCTTCACCTGGCTTGAGGTAAGCCCCGGAGAGCGCCACATTGCCATGCGCCGACCTTTGCTTGGTCTGGAGGGCATGAACTCCTTCAGTCTTAGCCTGATCGCCGATGCCACGCTGGACGTTGAGCCAGGACAGATCTATTACCTGCGTTATAACGAGCTTTCGGAACCGGGCCAACGGCATCCGGACCTGGATCCGGATCATTCGCTGAATCAGGGCGACCTCCAGCTGGTGACGCGGGAATATGCCATGCAGGCAGAGGAGATTGTTTCCACCCGTTTTCTGAACAGTGATCTGTTGGCGCCAAACCACGCGGCTACCTCCATTGTGGAAGTGAATGAAGACCTGGATTACGAGCGGCAACTGGTGCTGCTGGAGGAGGAGCGTGAGCTCGAGATCGAGCGCCTGAAGCAGGAGGGCAAGTACGAATCCACGTCCTGGTTCTGGCCGTTCGGCGGTGGTCCCACGGTTCCCCTGGAAACGGATCGGAAAATCGACAGGTTGGAGCGTGAGTACGCCAAGTTGGAGCAGGAACGTGAGCGTCGGGAAGAAGCAGAATCCGGTGGTGGCTGGTGGATTTTCTGAGTGCTGACTACACTGACGGCAGGTGAAGGACTCGGGAAATTAAAACAATGGCTCTCAAGGATTCTCTTCGACTCAGATTTGAAAAACTGGCCGATGATGTGGTCCCCCAACTACTCGATAGCTGGGGCGATCTGCAGAAACGGCTTGATGACCTGAACTGCTCCCTGGCCAATCGGGCGGTTCCGGAAGACAGGCGCAGTCGTGTCAGTGAATTGTCCCTGCAGGAGAAGGCTCAGCAGGCGGGCCAGAATCGCCCGGCCATACGGGCAGTCAAAACCGCTAGCAAGACCTCGGGTAAAAACTGAATTTGCTTAAAAACTGTACGCTTTTGAATGGCTTGCAGGTTTTTTTATAAAATTGCCGGAAAATATTTGACACCGTCAGCCAAATGCTTAAAATGCGCCTCTCACTTGGTTGAGACAGCACGGCTGGCAAGCAAGTGAATGCCTTTTTAGATTAGATAGGAAGGCTTGAAAGTGGGTGGTTAGCTCAGCTGGGA
>NZ_DDOI01000112.1:15387-15617 GCF_002341575.1 Marinobacter sp. UBA2498
ACAAGGCGAGGGTCACTGGTTCGATCCCAGTACCACCCACCACTTTCAGTTGCATCACCGGATCACCCCATCCGGTTTCAGGTTCGGGCCCAAGGGCCGGAATTGATGCGGAGCGGTAGTTCAGTTGGTTAGAATACCGGCCTGTCACGCCGGGGGTCGCGGGTTCGAGTCCCGTCCGCTCCGCCACTTTTATTTATGAAGTATTCCCGGGTGGTTAGCTCAGCTGGGAG
>NZ_DDOI01000112.1:15804-16289 GCF_002341575.1 Marinobacter sp. UBA2498
CCTTTTTTACTTTCCAATCAAAGACTGCCCACAAACGCGCACAACATTGCCATTCACTCCATTGGAGGCAGGGCTGCAGTACCAGGCGATGGCCTCGGCCACATCCACCGGTTGCCCGCCCTGGGACAAGCTGTTCATCCGACGACCGGCCTCTCGGATGGTGACCGGCATGGCGGCGGTCATCCGGGTTTCGATAAACCCGGGGGCGACGGCGTTGATGGTGATGCCGTTTTTCAGTTGCCGGGCCATGGCTTCCACGTAGCCGATCACTCCGCACTTGGCGGTTGAGTAGTTGGTCTGTCCGAAGTTGCCGGCGATGCCGCTGATGGAGGAAATACAGACAATGCGTCCGTTTTCTTTCATGAGCTCCCGCTTTGCCAGTTCCTCGTCGATCAACTCCTCCGCGGTCAGATTGACTGCGATGGTCATATCCCAGAAGTGCTCCGGCATGTTGCCAAGGGTCTTGTCGCGGGTGATGCCGGCAT
>NZ_DDOI01000112.1:16397-23273 GCF_002341575.1 Marinobacter sp. UBA2498
GTCGCGGGTGATGCCGGCATTGTGAATGACCAGGTCGACGCCGCCGAAATGCTCTTCGATGAAGTCGGCGATCAACTTTGGTGCTTTGTCGTCGGTAATGTCGCAGGCCAGAGCCTTCCCGTTGATAGCGGATGTGACCTTTTCCAGTTCTTCCATGGCCGGCGGAATGTCGAGGCCGATCACGGTGGCGCCGTCCCGGGCGAGGGTTTCAGAAATGGCAGCACCGATACCCCTGGACGCTCCGGTGACCAGTGCCACCTTTCCAGTCAGTGGTGCGACGGGATTGGTGGCAGGGGCAGCGTTGCCTTTGCCGACCTTCACGACCTGGCCGGACACATAGGCAGAGCGGGCAGACAGGAAGAACCGAACGCTGGAATCCAGTTGCTTCTCTGCCCCTGGGGCCATCCACAGTAGGTTCGCCGTGGAGCCTTTCTTGCCGATTTCCTTGCCAACGCTGCGTACGAAGCCTTCGAGTGCCCGTTGCGCGGCGGCCTGCGGCGCCTTGCGACAACTGGCGGGATTCTGGCCGATTACCAGAACGCGGGCGTTGCTGCCCAGTTTTTTGATGGTGGGGTGGAAGAAGTCGTATAGTGCCCGCAGGTCGGCCGGACCTTTCAGGCCGGTGGCGTCAAACACCAGCGCCGAAAACTGCTGGTTGATGTCGGAGGCCAGGTCCAGCGGCCGGGCTTTGTTGCCGGCTTTCGATGAGTCCGCCAGGCGATTGCTTTCGCTGGCGTGATGAAGGGTGGCCGCGCTGGCGCCGAGAATACTGCCTAAAGTGGCAATGGCTTTTCCGCCGTTGGCGGCGCCGATGAGCACCTTGCCTTCGATAAATGGCTGGTCGGTGCGCTTCAGGCGCTTCAGTGGCGCGGGCGCGGGGAGACCAAGGGATTGTGCGGCGGTTCTACCAACGGGGGTGTTTACCAGTCTAAGATAGAGGTCGGACATGGGGGCTTCCTTGTGGTTGCAATCGGTTCTCTGGATGCGGATTGTCTACAGGGTAAAGAATCGGACAGTTTTTGGATTGACTCAATGCCTGTAGGGTGTTGTCAGGGGTGCCAATGAGGCATTGTGCGTTGTCGCTACACTTGTTGCCAGCCTGGGTGCAGGGAGCATTGGGGGCTGGCCTCCCAAAACACGCTGTGAATACGTCCTTGTACGCTCGGCTCCGCCATCCATGGCTCCGCACGGTTTTGGGAGGCCAGCCCCCAATGCTCCATCCGGCAATGAAATTTTCCGCAAAAGGATTGGATTGATCATGGCAGAAGCATCGAAAACTCCACGCAAGAAAACCGCTACTTCAAAAAAGACCAGCACAGCCCCTTCGGGTATTCGCCGCGTAGCAGTGCTGGGTGGTAACCGGGTTCCGTTTGCGCGGTCCAATACCGCCTACAGCAAGATCAGTAACCAGGAGTTGCTGACATCCGCGCTGCGGGGGCTGGTGGATCGGTACAGTCTTCAGGGCAAGCGCCTCGGGGAAGTGGCGGCAGGGGCGGTGATCAAGCATTCCCGGGATTTTAACCTTACCCGGGAGTCGGCGATGAGTTGTGGTCTGGCGCCGGAGACACCGGCTTATGATATTCAGCTGGCCTGCGGGACGGGGCTGGAGGCAGCCATTCTGGTGGCCAACAGGATTGCCCTGGGGCAGATCGAATGTGGTATTGCCGGTGGTACCGATACCACGTCCGATGCGCCGATTGGTGTAAGCGAGGGGCTTCGGGAGATTCTGCTGGATCTGAACCGGGCCAAAACCACCGGCGAGCGGTTGAAGATTCTGGCGCGGTTCCGGCCCGCGCACCTCGTGCCCTTGGTTCCGGAGAACCGGGAGCCTCGCACCGGCATGTCCATGGGGGAGCATGCCCAGGTGATGGCCAGGGAGTGGGACATTCCCCGGGAAGATCAGGACAGGCTGGCCTGGGAGAGTCATCAGAAGCTTGCCAAGGCCTATGAAGAGGGGTTCTTTAAAGATTTGCTGACGCCGCTGGCGGGGCTGGACAAGGACAATATTCTGCGGCCGGATACAACCCTTGAGAAGCTGGCGACGCTCAAGCCGGTGTTTGACCGGGACAACGGCACCATGACGGCGGCCAACAGCACGGCGCTGACTGATGGCGCCTCCTGCGTGCTGCTGGCCAGTGAGGAGTGGGCGAAAGAGAATAACCATGAGGTGAAGGCGTGGCTGACGTTCTCCGAGGTGGCAGCGGTGGATTTTGTGGACAAGAAAGAGGGGCTGCTGATGGCGCCAGCTTACGCCGTACCCCGGATGCTGGAAAAAGCGGGGCTGACACTTCAGGATTTCGATTTCTACGAGATCCACGAAGCCTTCGCCTCGCAGGTGCTGTGTACTCTGAAAGCCTGGCAGGATCCCGCCTTCTGCAAGGACCGTCTGGGGCTGGACAAGCCGGTGGGCAGCATCGACCGGGACAAACTCAATGTAAAAGGCAGCAGCCTGGCCACCGGCCATCCGTTCGCCGCCACCGGCGGGCGCATCATTGCGACCCTGGCCAAGTTGCTGGAGGAAAAGGGCAGTGGCCGCGGCCTGATCTCCATCTGCACCGCAGGCGGGCAGGGGGTAACAGCGATTCTGGAGCGGTAAGTTTCCGGAAAACCGGAACTTTCCTTTGACAGTGCCAGGCTCAGCCCTTATCATGCGCGCCACGTTGATCAGGGGTTCCCTGAGCAACAACCAGTTTGATGCGGGGTAGAGCAGTCTGGTAGCTCGTCGGGCTCATAACCCGAAGGTCGTTGGTTCGAATCCAGCTCCCGCTACCACATAAAAGAAAGGCAGATCAGTTGGTTACTGGTCTGCCTTTTTTGTTTTCTGAGTCTGAAATTTTCTCCGTGCCCTCATCGTGCCCTATGCGTGCCAATTTCCGACTTGGATATTTTGGCCCCTCTTCGTTGTTGACCGTAAGTCTTCTGGGGCACGGGGCATTAGCTTCTGCCCGCATGCCAAGAAAGAGAGTCACTTTTCGCCTTCAGATCCTTCCGACTCGTCCGAGACTTCCTTGATGTGCGTGATTAATTGCTCAACCGAACAGTCGAAATAAGTGCATAGCTTATCAATGTTGTCCGTCACTGTGCTGTGGCCGGGGTGGTTGATGATTTTCGACAGTGTCATCCTGTTGATGCCGGTGTCCTTAGCAATTTCACCAATAGTGATTCGTCGTTTCTCGGCAAATTCCTTATCTGCTATCAATTCCTTCAAATGGAAACGGATCATCTCTCTGCTCGTTTGATAAAACAAATAATCAAACGCCACTTGCAATTATCGCTATGTGGCGTATATTGGTGATCAAGTGATAACAAAAGTTATCAACTGATCATTGATTGGCGAAAGGAGATGTTCTCATGAACAACACGTACCTGACAACTGAAGAGCTATCAGAGCGTATCAAGTATGACCCCCGGACCATCCGTCAGTGTCTGAAAGACAGCGTCCTGTTGGAGGGTAAACATTATATTCGTCCATTTGGCGGCCGAAAAATCCTCTACATCTGGGAGATCATCGAGGAGGACATGCTCAGCATGGCTCAGAACAATCTGGCCATCCCGATGGCGAGCGGAGGTGTTTGTCATGGCTAAGGTGCGAGCACGAGTCGATACAAAAAAGCTCTTTATCGATTTCCGGTACCAAGGAATACGCTGCAGGGAGCAGACTCTATTGAGTGACACCGCCCGCAACCGTAAACAGCTGGAGACATTGATCCAGCGAATGGAAGCCAAAATGTTGGTCGGGGATTTTGACTACGCCGAGTTCTTTCCGGGAAGCAAAAACCTCAAAAAGCTTGAGGACGCTGGGGTCCTTCCCACAAATGGTGAGGGTGTTCTTGGTCAGTCAGAATCAGATACTCCTCTGTTCACAGACTTCGCTGACCAGTGGTTTCTCGAATCGAAAATCCAGTGGCGGAACTCCCACACGCGTAATGTGGAATCCATTCTGGCTAGCTCTCTGAAGCCAGCTTTCAAAAATAAACGGGTAGGCGAGATTTCCAAGCCAGACATTTTGGCTGCACGTAACAAGATGGCTCGGCGGAAGGGAAGGGGGGCGAGTGGTTTGATGTCGCCCAAGACCATCAACAGCCACATGACCATTCTGCGAATGATTCTGACGGAGGCGGCGGAGCGGTTTGACTTCACGAATCCCTATCTGAATATCAAGCCGCTGAAACAGCAGAAGGTACACATCGAGCCCTTCTCCCTGAATGAGGTAGAAAAGATCCTCGAAACGGTCAGAGAGGATTACCACAACTACTACCTGGTGCGTTTTTACACCGGCATGCGAACGGGGGAGGTTGATGGCCTCAAGTGGGAGTACGTGGATTTCGAAAAGCGGGAAATCCTGGTACGTGAAACACTCATCCACGGCCAAACCGAGTACACAAAAACGGACGGCTCTCAACGGGAAATTCCCATGTTTGGCCCCGTGTACCAGGCACTCAAATCCCAGTACGAGGCCACCGGCAAGTTCAGCAAGTTCGTATTCTGTAACCGGCTGGGAGAGCCACTGGACCACAATAACGTGACCAAGCGTGTTTGGTACCCTTTGTTGGAACACCTCAAGCTGAAGAAACGCCGTCCCTACCAGACCCGGCATACAGCGGCGACGCTACTCCTCGCGTCGGGTGAAAACCCGGAATGGGTCGCCCGCACTCTGGGCCATTCCTCAACGGAAATGCTGTTTAAAGTGTATTCCCGCTATATCCCGAACCTGACTCGCATGGATGGCAGCGCCTTTGAGCGCCTGATTCAGAGTCGGGTCATCGAAAACGATAAGGAGGTAGGTGATGAAACTGAATGATCTACGCCCGTTGATGCAGGAAACTTTTAAAGGCACCTACCGACTGACGGGGCGTGTTGCCTGTTTTGATGATGAAGGCATTCCGTATCTGAAACTTCGGTTGAGCAGCTGTGCCAGCGACATCGTGGTTCTGGCGGTAATTGGTTCTATATTGATTCCAGAGCATTTGGGCCACATGGATCTGGTCGTGGTCAAAGGGCAAGTGTGTGTTGGTGCGGAGGAAAGTGAGATCCTGCTGACCGATATCCGCCGCCCGTTGCAGGCAGACGTTGCCGGCTTGCCTGCACTGCAGACTTTGCCACGGACGTTCTGCCCTAAGCCGGAGGCATTGGATCAGCTGGTTGCTGCGGTACGGTCTTTGCGGTCAGCCCCATTACAGATGTTCATAAAGCGAGTATTGGAGCGCCGTGACAGATTGGAGGTTTTCCTGAAAGCTCCGGCGAGCAGGAATTACCACCACAGTGAGCCCGGCGGTCTGCTGGCTCATTCCCTAGAGGTGGCGAAGAACGTACTGGTCATGACGGAGGCCAATGAACCCGAGATGCCTTGGGAGCTTCAGGAGCTCGGTTTCGTCGCTGGTTTGTTGCACGACATTGGCAAAACCTACACTTATGATACGTGGGGTAAGCCGACAGCAACCGCAAGGTTGTGCGACCACGCCGACCTAACTCTGGAGGCCTGCGCCTACGGTCTGGCTTATCTCGACAGGGTAGACCCTGATGCGGCGCTTGCACTCCGGCACATTTGGACCTGCGCCTCCCCCGGCGCGCGCTACGGTGCCACCCCTGCCATGACGCTTGCCCGCTATGTTCGTGACGCAGATGCCCAGAGTGCCATGGCTGACAATCAGCGGAAGGCCTACCGAAAGCGCCAGCCAATCGGTTTTGGGCGGCTTGGAAGCAACGTGTATTGGCGGCCATCAATCGAAGCTCATGGATGAGGCAGATGAAAACGACAGTGAGGGGTGTGAGCACGTTGCGGCCACACCCCTTTCTTTATCCGGCGGTGCGAGGGGATAGCGCTTGGGCTAGGAAGCAGGCATTTACCCGCCAACGGTGCTAAGGTCAGGAAAAATATAGCGTCCCTAGTGAAGGATATGCCAAAAATCTACTACCTCCATGGCTTCGCCAGCCGCTTCGATATCAACAGCGACAAACTCAAAACGCTCGCCAGGGTTGGTCCTGTCTATGGTCACGACATCGATTACACCCAAGGCTCGGAAGACGTTATCGAAGAGAGCTTGGACAAGCTGATGCAAGTGAACCCGGATCTTCTGGTTGGGACTTCGATGGGAGGATGGCTGGCGGGTATTCTGGGAGCCGAAGCGGGTATTCCGTTTGTTGCCATCAACCCGGTGACGGAGCCTGCCCACGCTCTCAAGTCCTGGATAGGGCCGGGTGTCGATCATCAGGGGCAGGCCTATCAACTGACGGACGAAGTGGTTTCTAGCTACTATCCTTTCACCCACTATGGCAGCGGGTTAGTACTGCTGGATCAGGGGGATGAACTGCTTCCGTGGAACGACACCGTCAGGGAGCTTGGGGGTTATTTTTCGGTACACAGCTTTGAGGGCGGGAGTCACCGGTTTGAGCACATGGAAGAAGCGCTAGAGCTTGTTCGGGAGCATGTGAAGGATTAATGCTACGAGGGGCTGCGTTAACGACAGTGCGACTGTTCCTCACTCGGCTTCGGTGCGACCGAATGTGTCAGAGCGCGACCTAACACGTAACCGGCTGCCACACTCACCAGTGCTGTCACTGGCCCAATCAGGCCTCCCACTAAGCCCCCAACAAACATCAGTACTACGCTTTTCATACAGACTCCTCCCGCCTTCCTGGCAGCTGTATTAGTCCGAGTATAAAACACTGTGCCCAATGATGGGTTGACCCATACGTATTATCTTTCCAAAATACTGTATATTCAAACAGTATTCGGTGTAAAGCATGTCCTGCATTCTGCTTGGTGACTTTGAATCCTTCTCCCGCCTGAACATTCCGATGTTTCTGGAACGGGTCTCGGCTGGCTTCCCATCTCCGGCGGAGGACTACATTGAGAAAACCATCGATCTGAACGAG
>NZ_DDOI01000112.1:23388-31060 GCF_002341575.1 Marinobacter sp. UBA2498
GGCCACATTCTTCGTGCGTGTTCAGGGAGAGTCCATGATCGAGGCTGGCATCTATCCCGGCGATGTCCTGGTGGTGGACCGGTCGCTGAGAGCCAAGCACGGAGACATCATCATCGCCAGCCTGGAAAGCGAGATGACGGTCAAGCAGTTGCATTTGACGCCACCGCCTGTTCGCCTCCTTCCAAGGAATTCAGCGTACCGGCCTATTACCGTCGAGGGCGATATGGTGATGGAGGTGTTTGGGGTGGTCACCAACGTCATTCGGTCACTCAAGCGGGGAGGCCAGGGATGACACCTGAATCGGCAGTATCCTTTGTCACCGTAAGACGACGGTTCGATTTTCGCAGCATCGAGGTCGGACGCTGGGTGACGCCCCAGGAGCGGGGCCGGGCAGCCGGCCGGTTTTATCAGGCGCTGTGTGATTTGATGACGATCCTGCGAGGACCGGAACCATTGATCTCCCTAAGGAGCACGCTGGGCCTGCAGTATGGCATCGGCGGCCGGCTGGGCGTGGCGGCGCACTATATCCCTGCCACCCGGCAGCTGGCGCTGGCCAAGAACGCCGGTGCAGGTAGCCTCGCTCATGAGTGGTTTCACGCCTTTGATCACTACATGGGTGGCAAAGCTTACCGGAATGCCGGACCGTTCGGCTTTGCCTTCGCCTCCAGTGCCTGGCTGAACAGCGTAAGCAGTAAACCCCACCCACTGAATGAACGGCTAGGCGCCTGCTTCCAGGCCATCATGCTGACGGAGGACGGCACTGCACCCAGCACTTTGTTCAGGGCCTCCCTGATGGCCGATCAGCACTTGAGAACGGTTTATTACACCAAGCCGGAGGAGCTGTGCGCTCGCGCCTTTGAAGCCTTCATTGAAGACAGCCAGCCGCGTAACCGATTTCTGGTAAACGGAACCGTTCACTCTCATGAAGCCAAGGCGGGTCTGTATCCGCAGGGCGAGCATCGCCAGCGGATAAATGACGCCTTTCAGTGTTACTTTGCCGCTCTCGGGGCTGCGTTGTACCGGGAACAGGCCAAAGCCGGATGAAGACAGCCGTATTCGCCTTGGTGGACTGTAATAACTTCTATGCCTCCTGCGAGAAGCTGTTCCGTCCGGATCTGCGTCATACACCGGTTGTGGTGCTGTCCAACAACGACGGCTGCGTCGTCGCCCGTTCCAAAGAAGCCAAGGCGCTGGGGATCAAGATGGGCGTGCCGGTTCATCACATCAAACCGGAAATTCGCCGGTACGGCATCCAGGTGTTCTCCTCCAACTACACCCTCTATGGCGATATGAGCAGACGGGTTATGACCACTCTTGAAGCCCTGGCTCCGCGAGTAGATGTCTATTCCATCGATGAAGCGTTTCTGGACCTGACCGGCATTGACCGGGTGGTGTCTTTCGAGCACTTTGGGCGGAAGATCAAGAACACGGTTTATCAGAACGTCGGCTTGCCAGTCTGTGTGGGCATTGCACCTACGCGAACCCTGGCCAAGCTGGCCAACCATGCCGCCAAGAAGTACCCGGCAACCGGCGGCGTAGTCGATCTGACGGACCCCGCCCGGCAACGGCGGCTGATGGCTCGCGTACCGGTTGAGGACGTATGGGGTGTCGGGCGAAAACTCCGTGCCAGGCTTCAGGCCATGGGCATAGTCACGGCGTTACAGTTAGCGGATACCCATCTGGCAACGCTCAGAAAACAGTTCTCTGTCGTGTTGGAACGCACGGCCCGCGAACTCAACGGCATTCCCTGTGTGCCGTGGTATGAAGTGCCACCGCCCAAGAAACAAATCATGTGCTCCCGTTCATTTGGTCAGCCCCTTCAAAAACTGAGCGACCTGGAAGAAGCCGTGGTGCACTTTGCGACTCGCGCTACCGAAAAACTTCGGGGAGGTCAGCAGTATGCGGGAGAGCTGATGGTGTTCATTCGAACGAATCCGTTCAAGACGACGGCACCGCAGTATTCACGCAGTGCCAGCGTGAAGCTCATCCAGCCCAGCCAGGACTCCCGGGTTATTGTGCAGCAGGCCCTGAACCTGCTTCGACCGATGTACCGGGAAGGATTTAATTACGCAAAGGCCGGCGTTATGTTGGGGGAGCTAGTGGAAGAAGTGGGGCTTCAAGAGGATCTATTCCAAGCGGCCCCGGAGCAGGTGCCAGACAATGGCAGATCGGAGCGCCTGATGGTGGTGATGGATACGATCAACCGAAAGTCCAGGGCGACGGTCTACATGGCCAGAGAGGCAGGGCCTGCGGCCTACGCGATGCGGCGGGGGCATTTGTCGCCGGCGTATACGACCAGCTGGGATGACTTGCCAAAGGTTCGCTAGTAAACATAAGCGAACATTCACGGCTGCTCTTTCGCACACGCTTCTTTCAACAAAAACACTTCGATATTTATCAAATCGTCTAACTGAGAAGCTGGCTTTTTGGTTTGGCTATGTACTGCAAGAAGGCCCGGGCTGTTCTTGGCGTTTGGAATGTCTTGTCAACAGCGCAAAGAAAAGCAGAACAATCAAATTGCCTCTTGCACATCTACCTACTAATAGGTGGATTAATTGGCGCATGTTTAATGACCAACAGAGGCAATCAATGAAAATCTACGATATCGAAGGCTTCCCGAACCCGCTCCGCGTTCGCATCGCTCTGGCAGAAAAAGGCGCAACAAACCAGGTGGAATTCGTCCCGGTCGATGTCATGGGCGGCGAGCACCGTTCCGAGGCGTTCAAGACGAAAAACCCGGATGCCACCGTGCCCATGCTGGAACTTGACGACGGCACCTGCATCGCCCAGTGCAATGCCATCACCGAATATATCGACGGCGTCTTTGATGGTCCGTCCCTTATGGGTACAACCCCAGCGGAGCGTGCCCGTATCGCAATGATGAATCTGCGGGCAGAAAACGGTCTGATGAATGCCGTGGGTGCCTATTTCCATCACGCGACCCCCGGGCTTGGTCCGGATCTGGAAACCTGGCAGTGTGCTGAATGGGGTAATAAACAGAAAGAAATTGCCAGCGCAACCATGACCTATCTTGACAGCGTTCTGGCGGACAATGAGTTTCTCGCAGGCGACAGCTTCTCGGTCGCAGACATCACCGCCTTTGCCGGCCTGGGGTTTGCGGATTTCGCGAAGGTGGACATTCCCGAGTCCCTGACCAATCTCCAGGCCTGGCGCGCAAAAGTCGCAGCCCGTCCTTCAATTGCCGGGTAATCCGAAACCTTCGGATTTAATGTAAGCGCTGAAAACATGAAGGGCACAAAAGGGAGGAATAACATGGAGATCAATGCAGATTTCTCCAAACCGGTGGTTATGCATTCCGACCAGATTGAATGGCAGCCCTCGCCCATGAAAGGGGTGGAGCGGCGCATGCTGGACCGGATCGGGGACGAAGTTGCCCGCGCCACGACCATCGTGCGTTATGCGCCGGGCAGTCATTTCTCGGCGCATACCCATACCGGTGGAGAAGAATTCATCGTACTCGATGGCGTGTTCCAGGACGAGCACGGTGACTTCCCTGCTGGCACCTACGTGCGCAACCCCCCAACCACGTCACATATTCCGGGCTCTGAAACGGGCTGCACGATATTTGTGAAACTGTGGCAGTTCGACCTGGCCGACCGCACCCAGTTCAGCAAGAATATGGAGGCCGAGCTGGGCGCCCCAGTGGGCGGCGTTGCCACCGCAAAGCTGCATGAGGACGATCGTGAGATCGTGACCTACAGCCAGCTCGATGCGGGGGCGACACTGACCTCTGAGGCGCCCGGCGGAATCGAACTGCTGGTGGTCGAAGGTTCGGCTATCAGGGATGGCGAGGTGCTGGCCAGGCATGACTGGTTGCGCCTCCCTGAAGGACACAGGTTGTCCGTGACGGCCGGGGACGACGGCGCCAAGATCTGGATGAAAACGGGGCACCTGCGATTTGCCGGGGCACCGAGGGTATAAGCCCGGCAATAGCGGGATTGAAAAGGCAGACAGGTGAACAACCATGAACCGTGATACCAGAACAGCCCTGATGGATCTTGCCGAGCACACCGTCCGGTCACGGGGCTTTGACGGGTTCAGCTACGCGGATCTGGCCGAGGCCATCGGCATTCGAAAGGCCTCGATCCATTATCATTTCCCCACCAAGGCGAAGCTCTCCGAAGCCTTGATCGAGCGCTATCAGACCAGTCTGCAGCAGGGTCTGACCGAGATAGACGCAGCCCATGCCAGCGCTGGCGCGCGCCTCAAGGCACTCATTGCCCTGTACCGCGGGGCGTTGCATGATGGCCAGACCGTGTGTCTGTGCGTTGCCTTTTCGACCTGCCGCGAAAGCCTGTCCGACACCGTTATTGCCAGAGTCGGCGCCGTTCGCGCAATGGTTCTGCAGTGGATTACGGCAACGTTTGAACTGGGACAAAGGGATGGATCCGTCTCGGCCATCCTGGGTCCCGCCGATGAAGCGCAGGCGACCCTGGCGATGCTGGAAGGGGCCCACCTTGCCGCGCGCACCGAAGAAGACCTCGCCGTGTTTGATGCCGCAACGCGACTGCTGCGCGCCCGCTGCCAGTAACGACGGGACAGGAATCGCGCTTTGATGTACAGAATCGCTACGCAAATTGACTCATAACGAGCGAAAAGGAGCAAACAGATGATGAGCACCCTGAAAACAGCACTGGCAGCAGCCACGCTGTCACTCACTGTTGCAAGTACGCAGGTACTGGCAGAAACGCAAACCAGAACCATCGAGTATCAAGTCGGCGACGAGACCTTCACCGGCTACATGGCCTGGGATGATGAATTCGGGCAAAAGCGTCCGGGGGTTCTGGTGGTCCATGAATGGTGGGGGCACAATGAATTTGCCCGGAATCAGGCAGAACGACTTGCCTCGGCCGGCTATACGGCGTTTGCGCTGGATATGTATGGCTCTGGCAAACAAGCCGACCATCCCGATACCGCCCAGAAGTTCATGCAGGAAGCCACTCGGGACATGAGTCAGGTCAAGGCGCGCTTCATGAAGGCGATGGACATCCTGAAGAACCACGAAAGTGTTGATGCGTCCCGAATTGCGGCACAGGGTTATTGTTTTGGCGGCGCCGTGGTTCTCAACATGGCGCGCATGGGCGTCGATCTGGACGGCGTTGTCAGCTTCCACGGCGCGCTCGGCAGCCCCCTCACGGCTGAACCCGAGTCCGTGAAAGCCAGGATCCAGGTGTACACCGGCGGTGCCGACAAGCTGGTCCCCTCGGATCAGGTCGCGGGCCTGGTCAAGGAGATGCAGGATGCCGAAGTCGACCTGACACTGGTGAGCTTTCCCGGAGTACTGCACTCATTCACCAACCCAGGCGCCGACAAGATCGCCGAGGAGTTCGGCATGCCGGTTGGTTATGATGAAGAGGCTGCCAGCCGTTCCTGGGATGGCACCATGCGTTTCTACAAGGCCATCTTCACCCAGTAACACAAGCGAGTGCAAACAAACCGAAACCGGCAGTATTTACAGTGAATTCTGGAACACCAACCGAAAAGCATGATGAGGTGCAACATGGCAACTGAGAGTTTACCACTGTTCGATGGAGACAATCGTCCAGGCTACAAGTCGCTGGGCAACTCGGGGCTGTTCGTATCCGAACTGTGCCTGGGCACCATGACCTTCGGCGGCGATGAGGACATCTGGGGCCTGATCGGCCAGTTGCAGCAGGAACAGGCCGACGAACTCGTGAAGATCGCCCTGGAGGCGGGGATCAACTTTATCGATACCGCCAACATCTATGGTTTCGGCGCCAGTGAGCGCATCGTCGGCCAGTCCCTGAAGAATCTCGGCGTTCGCCGCGAAGATGTGGTGCTGGCGACCAAGGTGCTTGGCCCCATGGGGGCTGGCCCCAATGCCCGTGGTGCTTCCCGCGGCCATATAATGAGCGAATGCAAGGCGAGCCTGGCGCGCCTGCAAACGGATTATATTGACCTGTACCAGATCCACGGTTTTGACCCGGCCACACCGATCGAGGAAACTCTGGAGGCACTGAACACCCTGGTGCAGCAAGGCCATGTGCGTTACGTGGGCCTGTCCAACTGGGCCGCCTGGCAAGTGATGAAAGCCATCGGCATCACCCGGGCCCGCAACCTGTGCCCGATCATATCCATGCAAGCCTACTACACCCTCGTAGGTCGCGATCTGGAGCGGGATATTATTCCGATGCTGGAATCTGAGAACGTCGGTCTGATGGTGTGGAGCCCACTGGCCGGGGGTTACCTGTCCGGTAAATACGAGGGGCCGGACGTTTCCGAAGAAAACCGGCGCGCCAAGTTTGACTTTCCGCCCGTCAACCGCGAGCGGGGCAGCGAAGTCATCAAGGTTATGCGGGAGATTGCCGATGGCAAACAGATCGACGGCGAACCGGTCAATGTGGCACAGATTGCCCTGTCATGGCTGCTACACCAGAAGCCTGTGACCAGCATCATCGTTGGCGCCAAGCGGCCCGAGCAGCTCAGGGACAATATCCGCGCGGCCCAAATCCGCTTGTCCGACGATGAACTGGTAGCCCTGGATGAAGTCAGCCGCCTGCCCGAGGAGTACCCGGGCTGGATGATGAAGATGATGGCGGGGTACCGGGATCCGGTAAAGCCGGGAGAATGATGTCGCCAATTGATATCACGGGTAGCCGCGCCGCTCTGGTGCGGCTACCGGGGGAGGAGAGCATGAATATATTGTAAAACGCAGAAGCGCATGCCCACTGATCGCTTTATTGGATTTGCCGGCTGTTGCTGAGGCTGAGTTAGGCTGATCGATTCCATTTTAATGTTCGCGCTGGACCTGTCTGGAATGTAACCCCTGCTTATACAGGTCTCTTTACAAGTTATAGGTTTTGACAACCCTCGAGATCCCCAGTACCGATAAGCCCGAGACTCACTCTAAAAAGTCGCAAAGTGCGAAATGTCAATCATGCATTTCAACTTCCGGCAATGGCAATGCCTGGCTCTACTGCCGTTAAGTTGCGTCAAGAAAGCCAGATTCCTGAAAGGACAAGCAACATATACTCCTATCCGAAACCAACGTGTGCCTTTCCCCAGACAGAAGCACCGGCGTATAGACAAAAACAAAGAGCTATGGAGTGTATTAATGGCGATCTTCCCCCGGTTTTCGGTAAGGGCGATATCCCTTACAGTTGCAATACTTTCCGCAGGATTCTCTCTTTCTGCCCAGGCCAGCATGGGCAACATCGGCACCACCTACGGGGTAATGGCGGTCGACGTGGCCACAGCTCAGTCTCTCTCAATGTTCAATGATCAGGTGTCTGCCACCTACTATAACCCTGCATATCTGACAAAAGATCCCAAGGGTGAGCTGACCGTTGGCCTGCTTCATGCTGAACAGGAACTAAGGGCGGAAAGCCCTCAGCGCAATAGCGATATACTCGCCGATTCTCCGAGCCAGCATGTGCTGATCGGCATGAAAACCAATCTCACCTCAATGACTCGTTCTGACCATCCGATCTATCTTGGCTTCATCGCGGGAGTGGAGAAATACGGCAAGGAACTGCTGGCTTTTTCTTCAAATACATCGGAAAGCGGCCAGTTCCTGGAGTACGGCAAGGAGCCCCTGTTCCTCAATATCGGTGCTGCCACCACTATCTGGCGTGGTATTGATGCCGGCATTTCGGCAAGGATCACGCTTGAAGCCAAAGCCGACCTCGAT
>NZ_DDOI01000112.1:31182-42069 GCF_002341575.1 Marinobacter sp. UBA2498
GGCTGTTGGTTGAGCGGCTGGGAAACGGCCCTGGCCTACCGGGCAAAATCAGCATCTTCCACTAGCGTCGATGCAAACATCATTGTCAGCCAGACGATTCCCGACCCGGGACTTGCCCTTGCGGTCACGACGATCGACTCCTTTCAGCCGGAAACCTGGGTCATCGGCACTCAGTATCAAGGTGACGGCTGGCGCATTGGCGGCAGTATCGAACAACAGAACTGGTCAGAACTGGAGGACGAATTTGCCGGCGACACCATTAAGGATCAGGCCAGCCTTTCCCCCGCTGCCCGGATGCAGTTTGACGACATCCTGGTCCCTCGTATCGGTGGCGAGTACAGGTTAAATGATAACTTCATGTTCCTTACTGGTGTCGCCTACAGAGAATCCCCCCTGAAAACCACTCGAAACCGGGAAGTTAACTACCTGGATACCGACAAGATCTCTATTGGACTTGGCCTCAGTGCAACGTACAACCGTACCCGTTTTCTGGCCTACCCCGTTCGCGTGGACCTCGGTTACCAGTATCAGATGCTGCAAAAGCGCGACTTCACCATTGTTGATTTCAACGGAAACGAAGAAGACGTTACTGCGGATGGCGATATTCACGTGTTCAGCGGCTCAGTTACGCTGAAATTCTGAAGAGGTGCGGCATGAAAAGAACAATTATTGCATTGAGTGTCACCACGTTACTCGCAGGCTGTGGCGGTGACGAGCAAACAATGACCCAAAGCTCAACACCCGGCTCGCTAATGTTTGCCTATCCGGCTGACTCAATGTCGTCAGGCAGTGATCAGCCCGATGTCACGTCCACCGTTCCCACAACGGCACCTGTTTTCCTGCGTTTCAACAAGTCCATCGACACACCGTTGACTGACATTCCCGATTCTCTGATCCTGAAGGATGCCACCGGAAACGAGGTTACCCTCACCGACGTGATGTTTACTGATGAAGACAAGATGGGGCTTGCGGCAAAGCCGGACAAGGCGCTTGCGCCGGGAACCAGCTACACCCTGACCTCAGAGGGCCTTCAGGCTGGCGGCACACCGGTGTCACTGACCGCAGATGGCATCAGATTCAGGACAGAACCGGCCACATCCGGCCCTATCCTGAGCCAGACCGAAGGCACCGGATTTGAACTGGCGCGAGCCATTCCGGACGGAGGGAACGACTACCCCGTCACGGACTTTACGACATTCCGGCTTCAGTTTACCGAGCCCCTCGACCCGCAATCGGTGGTTTACGGCCAGACCATCCGCCTGACGGACCAGGACGGTGAACCGGTGAATGCCGAAGTATACGCCAAGGGCCACCGGGTCACGGTGGATCCGGAAGGCTACCTGGATCCGGGCCTGACCTATAACCTGACCGTGACTACCGGCATCAAAAGCGCTCTGCTCGATGATGCCCTGTCCGAAGATCACACACTGACCTTCAACCCGATCGATTCCCGCTCCCCGACGGGCAAGCGCCAGATCATGGGCCAGGTAGCTGAAAGCATACCCGGCCAGTTGCCACTGACCGGTGCCGATTACAACTCGGTAAACCTGAGCTCCCTTCTTCTGGGCCCGAACAACCCGACCAGTGTCACCGGCACCGTGTTCGCGGAACTGGGCTTTATTCCCAAATTTGAAGCGGCGGGCCAGAGCATTCCCCTGAGGATCGACCGGGGCACCTTGCTCACCGGAAGCTCCGTGGTCGTCAAGGTCGCCGGCGCCGTGCCGGCCGGGTTCGAATCCGAAGCCGTCGAAGTTCGCTTTCTCTCGGATGCCAATGGTTTCCTGATGCCCAACCCCTATACCGATGCAGTGGATGCACCCCGGGTGCTCGAGCTCTACATCGATATGGCCCTGAATACCGGGAACACTGTTGCCAACGGCGCCCTTGGCCAACAGCTCATGCACGTGCAGCTCGTGGGCACCGCCATCGTCGAGGACGGCAAGCTGAGCATCGAAGCCGTTGGCGTTATTGAGCCGGACGTGATGGGTATTGACACGGCCTCAGGCCTGATCTCCTTCAAGCTGAACGGCTTCCGCAACGTCGAAGATGCCCCGCTGCAGGCCGACTTCGCGGACACCGAAGCGCCCTTCATCACGAGCTGGGTGCCCGGCACTGACAATCAGGCCAGGCTTCGCCCGGGCGACAATCTGGTGATCTACTTTAACGAACCGCTGCTCCCATCATCTATCAATTCCGACAACATTCAGCTGGAAAAGGATGGGGTGCTGGTTGATGCGAACCTGAAGGCCGATGGCGGCAGTGTGGTGATTCATCCGGCGGAACCATTGGTGCATGGCGCAAGCTACGTTCTCAGGCTCAATCCCAATGGGGCTTCGTCGCAAAACGGGTCCGGTTTGCGGGACCTGGCCGGAAACACCTTTGCCAGCCAGATTGCCCTGCCGTTCCAACTCAGCCCGACCGAGCCGGGCACGCCAATGGACCAGTCGCCGCTTGCGCTGATAACCCGGCCCGGTTATCCCTGCGCCAAAGCCGGCATTGATATCAACGCCGGCAACCAGGGACGTTGTGCCGGGGGCAAAGCCGATGACGACTTGCTCCCCCTTGGTCAACTCGAAACCGACAAGCCCATTATCGTCCGTTTTTCCCTTAACATGGACCCACAAACCATCGTCCCCGGCATCACTCTGACGGTTGAAAGGCAAACGGATACTGGCCAATGGGAGGAAATTGCGACCTCCGAATACACCCTCACGACCGAGCCACGGTCCCTGACCATTACGCCCCTGGTTCCGTGGGAGACAGGCAGCCTCTACCGCTATACGCTGAATGCCGCCAATGATGACAACTCAGTGATAAAGTCAACTGCGGGGCTGCCCCTGCAAACCGTCCTGCTCACCCAGGGTAAATGGGATGCAACCCACAGAACCGAGGGCGGCACGGCGCTGGTGAACTACTTCACCGGTATCGAGAAGAAGACTGCCACCTACCTGCCGCTGAGAAACCTGCCGGCGGCCGATGCCAATGCGGATCTGGACTATACAAAAGGTCTTGAGGCCGGCTCTCAAACAGGAGAAAGCGTTGCCAACGCGGTAGGCTTGGCATCCAATGGAGTCGAGTCACTGAATCCTCCTCAGCAAGATTCTCTTGTGGTTGACGCTGAAATTGGATGTGAAGTCGGGCAAAGCTGCCGGGAAGACAAATTCATTTATCTGACAGCCATGCTTGATACCTTCGTGGCAGGAACACCGGACGACCAGGGCAGGGTACCGGTGGAAATTTCGCCATCTGTGTTAGCCACCACATCCAGCGATGTGTGGGTCAAAATAGATACTGCGTTACTGGATGCATTTGCAAGCATTGGGCTTGCAGACACCGGCATTGAGGCTAACGAAAGTATCTCGACCGGTCCGCTCATGATGCGCATAAGATACCCAAGGGATGAAAAGGGGAATGTCAAACCGCTGACGGGCTTTCTATACACCAATGAGCAGGGCCAGTTTACCTTCGAGCTCAGTCTGGACGTATATCTGGATGCACCTTACCTCAACCCAAGCATTGGCCCGGCCGAGCTTGACCATAACCTGCGCAGCTATCCCATTCAGGACCTGGGTGGTGACCGCTTGACGCTGAGAGGGCCTGTGACCTTTCTCCAGGATGGCCGCATACAGATCCAACTGCTTAATGTCGAGAGGGTCCCGATTGACGTTGAAGTGCGAGGAGATATTACGCTCAACTCGAATAATGTAAGTGGTATATGCAGTCTGGTTCCTAACCTTTGTAACCCGATCATCAATCTTTTGGGGCTGAATGCAGACACCGTTATCCATCTTGAAATCCCTCAAGGTAAGCTTTCTCTCACCTATCTCTCACCAACCACACAGCAGTAACCCCAAGAAGCCCTGGTTCAACAGCCAGGGCTTTTTGCTTCAGCCTGAGAAAATCGAAGGGAAGATTGCAGTCAGGGAGGCCGTTTTGACCAGGAGGGGTGGATTGCACTCACAAAGCCACTGCGATGCCCTATTTTCCTACCTCAGAGGCTTGAGCATTTAAATATTCCAACAGATCATTCAAGCTGTGATGATACATGCCGTAGAACTTCTCCAGCTCAGCCAGTTTGGCCCGATTGCGGTCATTCGTGATCGTCGACCTGGCTTCCGCGACGACCGATTTTGCGGTCTGATATCTTTTTATCTGGCCTTCCAGGAAAGCAGCATAAGGGTTGGGACGAATTGAAAAAATCCTGCCGTTCACCTAACGCTGAACGACGTTCGACAATGCCCAACCGTTCAAGAAAGCAGGTATTCGTACTCACGCTGGTCTTACTGACGCGCAATAGTCCTACCAACTCTGACGAACTGACCGGGTCATCAGACACGATGAGGACCGCCCAGATTTCTCCTCCTATACGAGAAAGCCCGTCTGATTGGGCTAACTGGCCCATGCGTTCAATAAAGCGCGTATCTGATTCAGTGAGTGTTTTCATAGTTAAAGGGGCCATGCGGACCCTGCCAAACCAGCGCATCTGAACGCGTCTTGGCGCTTTTCCAGGCGGCTGGTGTTCAGGGTCCGTCGGAAATGTGCCAGAGCAAACCCGAAAAGGGCAGCCCCGACAAAGGCGATGGCCAGGAACTGCGGCCAGACGGTGGCGAAGCCCGCGCCACGATAAAGGATCGCCTGGGCCAGCATGATGTCCCGGACTGAACTTCACGGATGAGCGGGCTATAAGCGTTGCCCTCCCGGGTGATTTCGTCAGTCACTCTAATAACATGTTCCAGTCTAAACTGTGGGGCCGATCTAATCTAAGCATTCGCTCTTTAACCGAAACCAGAGGGCATAAAGCGCCGGGACAAACAATAGCGTAATCAGAGTGCCGACCGCTACGCCACCGATAAGCACATAAGCCAGCGGCCCCCAGAACAGGTCAAAGGTCAGAGGTACAAACGCCAGAACGGCCGCCAGGGCGGTGAGTACCACGGGGCGGGCACGCTGGACTGCCGCTTCGACAACGGCTTCCCGGGCAGCCATTCCTGCTTTGAAGTTGTCCTGCACCTGCTGCGTCAGAATCATGGTGTTTCGCATCAGGATGCCGCCCAGGCCAATCAACCCCAGCAGCGCGGTAAAGCCAAAGGGTTGATTAAACAGCAGCAGAGCCAGCACAGCCCCAATCAGCCCCAGTGGCGCGGTGGCAAGAACAGTCAATGTGCCGATAAATGAACGCATCTGAAGCATGATAAAGATCAGCATCAACGCCAACATCACCGGTTGTAATGTCTGGATTGAAGCATTGGCTTTGGCTGATTGTTCCACCGTACCGCCAATTTCAATACGGTAACCCTCCGGCAACTGTTCACGCAGGGCTGTCATCGCACTCCAGATTTCCTTGGTGACATCCGGTGGCTGGGCACCTTCTACATCGGCCTGAACGGCCAGGAAGGGGTCACGGTTGTAACGCTTTATGACGGGGTCCTCGTAACGAACCTGCCACTTGCCCAGTTGCTGTACGGAAAGTTTGCGGCCGTCGCGGGTTTTGATCTCAAGATCTTCCGGCATGATCACTTCGCCACGTGCATTACGCGCCACCAGTTGAACGCTCCTTATGCCCTGGCGCAGTTCGGTGACGGCCACTCCGCGAAGTTGGAACTGGAGTTGCCGGGCAACCTCTGCCGGGGTCAGGCCCATCCAACCCAGATTTTCCGGGTCCATATCAAGATAGAGCGTGGGTACGCGCTCGTCCCATTCGAGATGCGGCATGACGATGTTCGGATGCCCGGTCATGAGAGTCCGGATCTGGTGCGCGATCTCTCTGAGCTGATCGGCTTCCGGACCCAGCACACGAAAACTGACCGGCCAGACCACCGGCGGACCGTACAGCAAACGCGTTACACGCACTCGTGCCTCCGGAAATTCACCCGCCGCGATTCTGGCTTCCAATGCCGAGATGATGCGATCGCGCCCTTCAACGTCCTCCCCAATGGCAATCAACTTGGCAAATGCCGGGTCCGGCTGCTCGGGGTTGGCCGATACGAAGAATCGCGGTGCACCGGCTCCGATGTAAGCGGAAAGGCTTTTCACCTCCGGCATGTCCATCAGAATTGCTTCCAGGCGTCTGACACTTTGATCCGTGGTGGCAATAGCGCTCCCCTGCGGAGCATAGACACTGATCAGAACTTCAGGGCGATCAGAACTGGGAAAAAATTGCTTCTGCACCTGGGTTGCCATCCCGAAAGCACTGATCGCCAGCAAACCCACTGTGATAAAAACGACGGTTTTCCGGTACTGAACACACGCTGTGATCACCCCACGCAACCGCTGATAAAACGCGCTTTGGTAAAGGTCCTGGCCCATATGCCCGGTGTAATCGGGCAAGAGCTTGACGCCCAGATAAGGCGTAAAAGTTACCGCCACCACCCAGGAAATCAACAACGAAAAAGCCAGCACCCAGAAGATGTTGCCGGTGTATTCTCCCACTCCGGACTGGGCAAATCCGATGGGGACAAATCCGGCCACCGTCACCAGCGTACCGAACAGCATGGGCGCGGCGGTTACGCTCCAGGCATGACTGGCTGCCCGTACCCGGTCCCAGCCGCTCTCCATCTTCACGATCATCATTTCAATGGCGATGATCGCATCGTCCACTAACAGACCCAGTGCGATAATCAACGCACCCAGGGTGATGCGGTCCAGGTTTATGCCCGCCATTTTCATCAACAAGAAAGTCAGGCCGAGGGTCACAGGAATCGCAATGCCCACCACCAAACCCGCGCGCAGACCGATCGCCAGTATGCTGACCCCCATCACGACGACCAACGCAACCAGAAACTTGACCTGAAAAAGATCAACCGCCTGAGTGATGGCTTCCGCCTGATCGGTCAGGGTCTGTATTGACATTCCCAGCGGCAGCCTGCCCTGTTCGGCACTGACAAACTCGCGCAGCCGCTCACCAAACTCCAGGCCATTTTCACCCGCGCGCATGACGACACCTAACAGGATCGCATCCTCACCGTTGGAGCGGACGATGTAGCTCAAAGGATCTTCATAACCTAAACGCACCTCGGCCAGATCAGACACGGTGATAAGCTGGTCTCCGATACGCAGAGGTACTGAGGTGAGGCGCTCAAGGTCAGACAGGTCGATGTTGCTGCGGACATAAACCCGCGGGCCGGCAAGATCAACAAAGCCAAGAGGCTGAAGACGGTTGTTGGCCTCTATCGCCTGCAACACCTCTTCTGCCGACAAACCGAGGTTGTTGAGCCGGTCCTGATCAAATTCGAGATACACCCGCTCAGGACGCTCCGCCAGGAGCTGTGCTTTTTGCAAGCCGGGCAGCCGTTGCAGGCGATCCCGTATCGATTCTGCCTCGCGGGTCAGTTCACGCATCGGCAGCCCAGGTGCCGTCAGGGCAAGCAGGGAGAAATACACATCCGCGAAATCGTCGTTGACGATGGGGCCGATCACCCCCCGGGGCAGGTTGGATTGCTCATCGAGCATGCGTTTGCGGACCTGATAAAAGAGATCAGGCACTTTTTCGCTGGGCGTCGAATCCTGGAATCGGATAACCATGGCGGCCTGCCCGGGCCGAATGGTTGTTTCAATGGTATCGGTATACGCCACCTCCTGAATTTGCTTTTCCAGACGATCCACGACCTGATTCTGCAGCACCTCGGGGGTTGCTCCTGGCCAGACGACAGAAACCACCATCGCCCGGACGGTGAACGCAGGGTCTTCCGCCCGACCAAGGGAGGAGAACGCGTAGAAACCGGCAACAACGGACAGCAAAAGAAAAAAGAGGGTGACCGAACGCTCGCGCACTGCCAGCGCGGAAAGATTCGGTAAGCTCATTGAGCCAGCTCCTGCACCGCCATGCCAGGCGTGAGCAGGTGTGTCCCCAACGCGACGATGGGCGTTCCCGCGTTGATATCGGCCTTGATCTGCGCATACTCTTCACCCAGATCGATCACCTCGACCGCAAGGGGCTTCACCGTGCCATCGGAGACCAACCAGACCTGTGGCGTTTGCCCTCTCTCATCGAGGGCACCCAGCGGTACGCGATGGCTGGGCGCGGTTTGCTTCTGTGCTAACCGGACACTCACCACCGAACCCAGAGTTAAAGACGAGGGGTAGGGCCCCTCCAGGCTGTATCGGGCACGCCAGCTCCGGCTTGCGGGGTCGGCAGCCCCGGCAATCTCTCTCAGGCTCACAGCAAGCTGTTCGCCAGTGGGCAAAGGAACATAACCGCGCCTGGGCGGGTTACTGCCCTCTGGTAAAAAAACCTCGACTTCCAGCGATTGATCTTCGGCCAGAACGGCAAGGGTTTGACCGACACCCACAACCTGGCCGGGTTCAACGATGACCTCAGTGACCACGCCTGCATGGGCGGCTTTCAGTTCCGCATACCCCAAGGCATTCTGAGCCTGCTGATTGCGTGCAGAAGCCGTTTGCACCTGGCTGCGCGCCTCACGCTCTGCCAACTCAAGGCGTTGCAGGGTTTGTTCGCTGACAAACTGACGCCCCACAAGTTGCTGCTGGCGCTGGAGCTCATTGGTGGTAATTGCCAGGGCCGCTTCTGCACGCTTCAGATCCGCCGCGGCTCCCTCCGCCGTTGCTACAAGGTCTCGTGTATCGAGTTTGAACAGTAAGTCGCCTTTTTCCACGCGTTGACCGGCATCAATGTAACGATGTTGAATCCGACCGGCGATCTGAAAGGCCTGAGGAACTTCGTGGCGGCCTCGCAGGGTTCCTGAAAATCTGTGCGCTGTTGGGCCGGCGTCCTTTAGTTCAACTGTTTTTACCCAGGGGATAGGGGCGCGGGCCTGTGGGGGCGGTTCCGAAGACTGCTGACAACCAGACAGAATGAGCAGCGAGATAAACAGTGTCAGCATACAGCGCATGGCAGGTGTCCCGATTAGCAAAATCAAGGTGTGGGTATCAGTTCTCGCGGTGTCCGGACAACGCAAGTTGCAGGATGGCATCGCGAACGGTTTCGTTCTGCTCCATGGGCAGGAAGTGGGTCGTACCTTCAAGAACCATGACGTCAGCCCGGGGCAGCAGGGTCTGCAGGCGTTTTCGCGCCGCCGGCGAGAAGGTTGACCCGCGCTCCGCCGCCAGCGCGATAACCGGGCACCGCAACTGACGAATACCGGGCCAGGGGTTGTGTTCGGTATGGGCAAAGGTGGTGCTCTCCCACTCCGGCGCACACGCCAGGCGAACTTGATCGTCCTGCGGCAGAAAAGCGTGTTGGATGTAGGCCTCCAGCCATGCATCGGGCCAGGTCTTGAAGCCACCGCGGCCACGATAGTTGTCCAGCGCAGCAGCGTGCGAGTCGAATACCCGGCGCCGACGTGCGGCTCCGGCGGCCAGTGACAACCGATGTGACTGGCGTAGCAGCTTGGCCAGCCACAGCTTCAGGCCCTGCCCCGGATCCATGATCACCGGTTCCGCCAGAATCAGGCCCAGCACTTTGTCTGGCCGTCGGGCAGCGGCCATGATGCTGGTGGTGGCACCGATGGAATGGCCGGCGAGCCAGACCGGCTCGTCCAGGCTATCCAGCAGAGCGATCATGTCGCGATAGTAGGTTTCCCAGCCCCGGAATGTCGAAAAGTTCGCCGCACCGGCGCTGGCCCCGTGCCCCCGCATGTCCCAGGCCAGGACATTGACGTCCGTGGCAAGCTCATCAAGGAGGGGGCGGTACAGGCGGCCATGGAAACCCGTTGCATGGGCCCAGTGCACCGTGGGGCGCGCTTTGGATTGCGGCCAACGCCACAGTGCGATCTCCGCGCCATCCGGCGCCTGGAATTGGTCGCGTTCAGGGTTGTTGTGCTTATTGTTCATGAAGATCTGCTTCTTTGGCCGCCATTGTCGGGAGCAACAACTGAACCTGACCGCTGGCGATCGGTTTGCGCTTATCGCCCTGCCAGCAAGTCACCCGGACCAGGCTGCTCCGCCTGCCTTGCCGGACAATTTCGGCGCTGGCGAACGTCGATCGGGCCTGCGCGGAGCGGAGGTAGTTAATGTGGCTGTCGAGAATGCGTGGGCAACGTTTGTCGGTATCCTGGCTTTGCGCAGCGACCCGCGCGGTGAGTTCGATCAGGGCGCCAAGCACGCCGCCATGGAGGGCGGGTAGCATAAAGTTGCCAATGAGCGCTTCACGACACGGCATATGAACCACTAGACCTACATCGTCGCGTTGAACCTCAAGCCCAAGGTGCCGTGCGTAGGGAATGCGCTCCAGCAGAGCCTGCCAGTCGGAACATTCTTTCCCGCTTTCGGTAGGGCCTGAGATGGGTTGTGCCGAATCGCCAGTCGTGCTCATGCGCCCTCCTTTTTTCGTCCACCGGCCTGGAATCGCTGGCCCTGGGTGTTGCGCATGAAGGTGGCGTTTGCCGTCGCTAACAGTGCACTATCGCTCTCGCTGAGGATGTCGCAATGGATGAACGCGACCTCGTCCGTTAAATGACGACAGGTGGCCACCGCTGACAGGGCCCGGTCGCCGATGGCGGGCCGCAGATAATCCATGCGCAGATCCAGCGTGGCAATGGGCATCAACTCCAGGGCCCCCGCGAATACCGCCAAGCCTCCGGCGGAGTCGGCCAGCGAGTAGAGCACGCTGGTGCAGATTTCTTGTGTATCCTCTTCGGCGAACATCCACGGCTGTGGGGTCAGGCGCATGCAGACCTGGTTTCCGTTCACAGAGACAACCTGCATACCCAGATCCCTGCCGTGGGGAACCTGTTCGGTAAACTGCCACGCCGTCGTCACAGCGTCACTGTGCTGAGCTCTGTTCGACTCCGTCATCAGATATGCCCACCCCGGTTTGCATTTCGCGCAGGGGTGGAAGTGGCGGGAAACAGCTGATTGTCATAGGTCATTGCCATGTCAGTTTCTTCCGAATAACATTGTTGCTGGATTTTGGTTGGTTAACCAACCAAA
>NZ_DDOI01000112.1:42166-42358 GCF_002341575.1 Marinobacter sp. UBA2498
TTGGTTGGTTAACCAACCAAAAGTCAAGAATCTGTTGAGGCAAATGGCACGCCACCCGTGCAATGGCGTACGATCAGTGTAACAAGTCAGGTGGTGGCCGCTCTGATGAATAACGAACTGGCTTGCTGAGGAGATACTTAAGCGATGGTTAACAGACAGATGACTCCTGCAAGCAAACTGGGCGACCAGGGC
>NZ_DDOI01000112.1:42537-43213 GCF_002341575.1 Marinobacter sp. UBA2498
ACGTCGCTCAAGGAGATTGCCGAGGCCTGCAATATGCTGCCCGGAAGTCTGTATTATCGTTACAACAGCAAGGAAGCGCTGCTTGTCGAGCTGATGCGCCGGGGGGTGGACCTGGTTACCGCAGAGGTCGAGTCGGCTTACGCCAGTTCGGATGACCCGGTTGAACGGTTGCGTCTTTGTATCAAAGCGCATCTGCGAGCCCTGTTGGTAGATTCGGACGCGGTTTACGTGCTGCTGTTTGAATGGCGAGCGCTGGGCCCGGAGGCTCGCGAGGAAATCATCGAACTGCGTGACCAATACGAGTCCCTGTGGGCTGAGATCCTCGAAACAATGATTGAACAGGGCGTGATCCGGAAGAATGTTGACGGCCGTTTGCTCCGCCTGATCGGCCTTGGGGCGCTCAACTGGGTTGCAACCTGGTTCGACCCGAACGGGGCTCATTCACTCGACGCCATTGGCGACTTGATCTGGCAGATCGCTATGGACGGTGTGATCAATAAAGGGGGTCAGGCATAGGTTCTGGCTTCACAAACGCAAGTAGCCTCTGTTTATGATCGCTAATCATGCGGATGCACGGTTTGTGATCTGACATTTTGCCTGAATTGCTCAGGCGACTGGTCAAACCAGCGCTTGAAGGCGCGTCTGAAATTGGCACTGTCGTGATAGTTCATCAACG
>NZ_DDOI01000112.1:43331-55443 GCF_002341575.1 Marinobacter sp. UBA2498
GTCGTGATAGTTCATCAACGCGGCAATGGCCTCGATTGACAGCTGGCTGTCACGCAAGTAGGTCGCTGCCTGCTGGGACAGAATCTCGTCGCGAACTTTCCGAAAACCGCTGCGTTCCTGTTTGAGTTTGCGTGCCAGGGTGCGTTTGCTCATGAACAACGAGGCCGCTGCTTCGTCTTCACTGAGCGTTCCGGGCGGTCGGGACAACATCATCATCTTCAGCTGGGTCTGATAGCTCGGTTTATCCGACTGAAGTTGCGCAAGCATCGATTCACACTGTTGCAAGGCCAGACGATAGTTTTCGTGATTGGCGGAGGCATTCGGTTCCCGACACAACGACATCGGCAACGTAAGTTTTAACTGGTCGCAATCAAAGCGAATCTGCCCGGGCAAAAAATCGGCATACATTGCCTGATACGGGGGTTCAGGATGAGCGAAGCATATTTCAGCCTCATGCAAAGGGCGACCAATTATAAACTCGCCAAATTCAAAAAGGGCCTTAACCATCGCATCCGACAGGCACCGCTGTATGTCATCGTCCAGCGACTCCTGGTAGTCCAGAATACATTCCAGGCGCTCGTTGACTTGCCGCAAATGCAGTTGGATGAAGCTCGCGCGCGTGGGCAGAAAAGTATGAATCGCTTGCAGCGCAGTGAGAAAGTCGGGGCTGCTGTAGGCCACGAATCCCATCGCACCATGGGTTGCCGGGGTCAGTCGCTTGCCTAGCCATAACCCTAATTCCGGCTGGCCGGACAGATCCAGTGCGTTGCGCAGAATCCGCACCTGCTGCGCTGCGGTAAGCAGGCTTTCCTCGCTCAGGAATTGCGTCACACCAAGCCCGGTGCCGAGCAGCAGACGTGGCAGTTGTTTGGCTGTTAAATCGAGCTCACGTGCAATGAGCCGTGAGTAATTCGATGGAATGCCGGGACCGGGTTTTTGCAAATCACCCGTCTTCTGCGTCGTCATCATTGATCTTCCCCGTCCTGAATGAACGTCATTTTGTCTTTAAATGACCTCAGCTTGTCAAGAAATGACCTGACAGGAGTGTCGTTAGACAGACAATATCTATTACTGAAAACTACTGGCAGGAGAACAATATTGGGCAAGATTACTTTTATAGAACATGATCAAACTGAACATGTCGCTGAATTCAAAGCTGGTTCCTCGGTAATGCAAATCGCCGTTGACAATCTGATTCCCGGTATTGACGGGGATTGTGGGGGAGAGTGTGCCTGTGGTACCTGCCACGTCATCGTCTCGGACGATTGGTTCAGAAAGACAGGTACGCCTGGTGGTGAGGAAGAGCAAATGCTGTCAATGACCCCGGAGCGGGCAAGCACTTCGCGCCTGGGCTGCCAGGTGGTCATTACTGATGAAATGGACGGCATGACCGTGCATTTACCCGAGTTCCAGATGTGAACATAGGAGGACGCATGCCAACACTGTCCAAAACATTTGACGACATTCAGTCCCGAGTGATTAATGCTACCTCCAGGGTGGTGCCGATGCACAGGCAGATCCAGGGGCTGAAACTGTTAATGGGCGCCAAGAAGAAGGCCTTCGGCCCACGCCGGCCCGTGCCCGAATTTGTTGAATCAGCCATCCCGGACGTTAACACGCTGGCCCTTGAGGACATCGATGTCAGCAATCCGTTTTTATATCGGCAGGATCAGTGGCGCGCCTATTTCAAACGGTTGCGTGATGAGGCTCCGGTCCATTACCAGAAGAACAGCCCCTTCGGCCCCTTCTGGTCGGTGACTCGCTTTGAAGACATCATGTTCGTGGATAAGAGTCACGACCTGTTTTCCGCCGAGCCGCAAATCATTCTGGGTGACCCTCCAGAGGGACTGTCGGTGGAAATGTTCATAGCGATGGATCCGCCAAAACACGATGTGCAGCGCAGCTCGGTACAGGGCGTGGTGGCACCGAAGAACCTGAAGGAAATGGAGGAGCTGATCCGATCGCGTACCGGCGATGTGCTTGACAGCCTGCCTCTGGGCCAGCCCTTCAACTGGGTGCCCACTGTATCGAAGGAACTCACCGGTCGCATGCTCGCAACCCTTCTGGATTTTCCTTACGAGGAACGTCACAAGCTGGTGGAGTGGTCGGATCGAATGGCCGGTGCAGCCTCGGCGACCGGCGGCGAGTTTGCCGATGAAGAGATCATGTTTGACGACGCAGCAGACATGGCCTGGTCTTTCTCCAAGCTTTGGAGGGATAAAGAAGCGCGCCGCGCGGCGGGCGAAGAGCCCGGTTTCGATTTGATCAGCCTGCTACAGAGCAACGACGACACCAAAGATCTGATCAATCGCCCGATGGAGTTTATCGGCAATCTGACGCTGCTTATCGTTGGCGGCAATGATACCACTCGCAACTCAATGAGTGGTGGCCTGGTGGCCATGAACGAATTCCCAAAGGAGCTCGAAAAACTGAAGGCAAAACCGGAACTGATTCCGAACATGGTGTCGGAAATCATCCGCTGGCAAACGCCGCTGGCCTATATGCGCCGAGTCGCCAAGCAAGATGTTGAGCTGGGCGGCCAGACCATCAAAAAGGGCGATCGCGTTGTGATGTGGTACGCCTCGGGCAACCGTGACGAGCGCAAGTTCGAGGACCCCGATCACTTCATTATCGATCGCAAGGACGCACGAAACCATATGTCATTTGGCTACGGTGTTCACCGTTGCATGGGCAACCGCCTGGCGGAATTGCAACTGCGTATCCTATGGGAAGAGATTCTCAAACGCTTTGACAAGATCGAAGTCGTCGGCGAGCCGGAGCGCGTGCAGTCCAACTTCGTGCGGGGCTATTCGGAGCTGATGGTCCAGCTGACACCAAAAAGTTAATGAACAGGCTGACCAGGATGACGACCGAACAATTTGACTATGTCGTGGTTGGCGCGGGCTCGGCCGGATGTGCTGTCGCCAGCCGCCTGTCGGAGAGCGGTCGCCATTCTGTGCTGCTGCTTGAAGCCGGTCCGGAGAGCCGCCGCAACCCTTTCGTGAACATGCCGCTGGGTTTCCTGCAGCTGATGTTCAGCCGCCGCTACAACTGGCAGTTCAATACCGAACCGCAGCGTCACATGCACGACCGGGCGCTTTTTCAGCCGCGGGGCAAGATGCTTGGCGGTTCCAGCGCCATGAACGCGCAGGTCTATATTCGCGGGCATGCCCGGGACTACGACGAGTGGGCACGGCTGGGGTGCAACGGGTGGTCATACGCCGAGGTGTTGCCCTACTTCCGCCGATCGGAACATTTCGAGCCCAAACTTACGCTGAATGAGGCAGAATTTCATGGTCAGGGTGGTCCGCTGAACGTTGCCGAGCGGCGCTATACCAATCCGCTGAGCATTGCGTTTGTCGAGGCGGCAACCCAGGCGAAGTACCGGCTCAATACAGATTTCAACGGCAGTGAGCAGGAGGGCGTGGGCTTCTACTACGCCTACCAGAAAGACGGCACACGCTGTAGCAATGCGCGGGCGTATCTGGAACCCGCTGCGGGGCGCTCCAACCTGACGGTTTGCAGCGGCGCGCATGTCACCCGGGTGCTACTCGAAGGCACCCGCGCCACCGGTGTCGAATACCGCGATACAACGGGGCAGACGCAGGTTCGTGCCAGGCGCGAAGTTGTGCTCTGCGGCGGCGCGTTCAACTCGCCGCAACTGCTGATGCTGTCCGGGGTCGGTCCGCGGGAGGAACTGTCCCGGCATGGCATAGAACTGCGCCATGCGTTGGAGGGCGTCGGGCAGAATCTCCAGGATCATATCGACGTGTTCGTGCGCGTCAGCGCCCGCAGCCGCCAAAGCATCTCGATGCATCCGAGCTACTGGCTCAAGGGGCTGTGGGGCGCTCTGACGTATCTGAGCGGCCGGCGGGGCGTGCTGTCGAGCAACGGCGCCGAGGCCGGCGGGTTCATCCGCTCCCGGCCCGAGGAGCCGATACCCGACCTGCAGCTGCACTTCGCGCCAATGCTGTACGACGATCACGGGCGAGACCTGAAGACCGCGATGAGCGGTTATGGCTACGCGGTGATGATCTACGGGCTCAGGCCATCGTCGCGCGGGCGCGTCGGTCTGCACAGTGCCGACCCGTTTGCGGCGCCGCTGATCGACCCCAACTACATGGCCGAGTCCGCCGATGTCGAGCGACTGGTACGCGGGGTACATCTGGTGCGCAGAATCCTGGCGCAGGCGGCCTTTGCCCCGCACCACGAGGTTGAGGTCTCGCCCGGGCCGGCGCTCCAGAATGACGACGATCTCGCCGCATGGGTACGGCGCAGCGGTGAATCAGCGTACCACCCGGTTGGCACCTGCAAGATGGGTGTTGATCCGATGGCGGTGGTCGATCCGCGCCTGCGCGTGCATGGCCTGCAATGCCTGCGGGTGGTCGATGCCTCCATCATGCCGACGCTGGTCGGCGGAAACACCAATCAGCCGGCAACCATGATCGGCGAGAAAGGCGCCGCGATGATACTTGAGGATGCCGGGGAGACGGTCGGCTAGCGCTGCGGGGGGCATCCCGGCGCACAGCTGGCATCCGGACTTCTGATCAATCTGATCCCAGAGAACAACAGGCAGAGACAGACTATGGCAAACCAACAGAAAGAGACGACAGTCATCGTTGGCGGCGGGCACGCAGCGGGTGCGCTCCTGACAACCCTGCTGCAAAAAAAATATCAACAGGAAGTGATTCTGGTGGGCGAAGAACCACATCCACCCTATCAGCGGCCGCCCCTGTCCAAGAACTATCTGGCAGGAGAGGTTGATCAGGCGTCGCTGTACCTGAAGCCGCGCTCGGTGTACGAGAACGCCGGCCATCAGTTGCGGCTTGGTGTGCGTGCCGAACAGATTGATCGGGACAACAGGACCATCAGCCTGTCGGACCAGAGCACATTGAAATACGATCGACTGGTTCTGGCCACGGGGTCCCACGTCCGAAGCCTGAACGCACCCGGGGCTGACCTGGAGGGCATTTATTATCTGCACGACATAGCTGACTCGGATGCCCTGCGTGAAGAATTGCTCCCGGGGAAGCGCCTGGTCATCGTGGGTGGTGGTTACATTGGACTTGAGGTGGCAGCCAGTGCCACCAAAAAAGGCGTTAATGTCACAGTACTGGAAGCGGCCGAGCGTCTTATGCAGCGTGTAACAGGCCCGGAAATCTCAGAGTTTTTTTACACCAAACACAGCAGCGCCGGCGTGGATCTGCGGCTGAACACGGCGGTAACCGGTTTCGAAGCGGGCGATCAGGGGCATGTGGCTGGCGTGACCTTGGCGAGCGGCGGCACTGTACCGGCCGACATCGTGCTCGTTTCAGTGGGTGTTGTGCCGGAAACCGCCCTGGCTGAGGCCGCCGGCCTGCCCTGTGATGACGGCATTATTGTTGACGAGTTTACCCGCACAGAAGATCCCGCCATCCTGGCGATCGGCGACTGTACCCGCCACCGGAATCTTTTCTTCGAGAAGATGCAGCGCCTTGAATCTGTCGCCAACGCGGTTGATCAGGCCCGGACAGCGGCGGCAACCCTGATGGGCGAGGAGAAACCCTATAACAGCGCTCCATGGTTCTGGTCGAACCAATATGACGTGCGTCTGCAGATGGTGGGGTTGTCGCAACATCATGATCAGCGTGTGCTGCGCGGAAGCCCGGAAGACAAGGGATTTGCGGTGTTCTATCTCCGCGATGGCTGTGTCATTGCTGTTGATGCGGTCAACCTGCCCATCGCTTTTATGGTCGGCAAGACCCTCGTTCAACAACGCAGGCAGGTCAATCCTGAAATGTTGAAGGATCCGGATATTGAACTGAAGTCCTTGGTGAGCGGTCAGTCCATAAATTGAAATTGACGACCGAGTAGAGCTGTGCCCTTAGTTTGCCCAAAATTGCGAAAGCAATGCACAACTCATACGGCCTATGGATATCATATCCTACGACCGACAGCTTTCAGTGAGCGCAAAGGATGCGTGAGCCACAACCGGCGGAATTTCCCGTAGCCAGACACATTACTGTTGCTCTGGTAAACCGAGAGCACCATAGCGAATGATATGGACTCCCCCTGCTCCCACGGCATCGATGTGCCACATTGAAGGTGTCTGACATCTTCAATCAAAAGCAGGAGGAGTCATCATGAATGTTACAACCATTGGCATCGATCTGGCGAAAACTGTGTTCAGTATTCATGGCACCGATCAACACGGCAAGGTCGTGGTTCGCAAACGACTGAACCGGCCCAAGCTGTTGCCTTATATCGCTCAGCTCCCACCCTGCCTGATTGGCATGGAAGCCTGCTCGGGTGCCCACCATTGGGCTCGGGAAATGACCAAACTCGGCCACGATGTCCGAATCATTGCACCCCGGTTTGTCGCGCCCTATCGCAAGAGCAGCAAGAACGACGACAACGATGCCGAGGCCATCTGTGAGGCAGTAGGTCGGCCGAATATGCGGTTTGTTCCAATCAAGACCGAAGACCAGCAAGCCGTACTGTGCCTGCATCGTATTCGCCGTGGACTGACCAAAGAACGCACCGCGCAGATCAATCAGATTCGTGGGCTGCTGGCCGAGTTCGGACTGATCATTCCCCAGGGCCGTTACGCCGCACGGCGCCGGGTTCCCGAAATCCTGGAGGATGCCGAAAACGACTTACCCATGCTCGCTCGCCGCTTAATCAACAACATCAACCAACGCATTCGACAGCTCGATGAAGAAATCCTGGCTTACGATCGGGAGGTCGAAGCGATGGCCCGGAGCGATGAGCAGGCCAAGCGCCTTATGGCCATACCGGGTATCGGACCACAGACCGCAACAGCCCTGCTGGCCAGTGCGCCTGACCCCAGACAGTTCAAAAGTGGGCGACACTTTGCCGCATGGTTGGGTCTGGTGCCCCGACAATACTCGACCGGTGGCAAGGTGCGACTTGGCCGAATCACCAAGCGCGGGGACAAATACCTGCGAACGCTGCTGATCCATGGCACCCGGGCAGTGATTGCAAAATTACCGGATAAGAATGATCGACTCAGTGACTGGGCCAAAGACCTGGTGGAACGACGTGGATACAAGCGGGCCGCCGTTGCGATGGCGGCCAAGAACGCCCGGATTATATGGGCACTACTCATGAATCAAACCGAGTTTAAGACACAGCCTGTGGAGGGCTAAAACCGAGCACCAACGACAGGCAGAACAAGCCTGCCAGAAGAGTCTTGCAACGGCAAGCGATGACGGAACGGTCAGACCGAGAGTGGGAGAACCTGTTTATTTCTGCGGCTCAGCGAAGCCGACTAACGAATAAGGTCCCCGCTCACACGCATCATCATCCTGGCCCGGGCAAAAACGCCCACAAAGAGGCCGAATGTAGAGCCGCAGTCTCAAACCGCTTCGGATTCAAATGGCGTTGCTTGACCGCAGGGGGAGTCCATGTAGGTGAAATAATTCTCTATATGTCCCACTAATAACCTCACCTTGCAATTACCGACGAAAATATGAACTTGATTTTACCCACAAAGAAAAAGCGAAGTCTCTATCGGCCATTATGGGTAGAGGTTCCGATCACTCAATCCTTCATAAGCAACATCGCCCATTCGGTGTCGACCTCTTGTTTTGGTTCATCTGAGCATATGCTTTTTCATGCGGATGGGTGGTGGCAGCCAAGACAGGGCTTTTCAGACTGCAAGCTTCAAGCGGTGTGTAAATCAAACACAGTAAGATTCCGGCTTATTGATGGTGGACATCAAGAACCGATAGTTACGAGCGGTATTAATGTTAAGACACTTGCTCGATTAAATGAAACTTGCGGGACTACTGAAAAGGTTTTCTATAGTAAGGACGTGCCGGTCCTGATGGCTATATACTACTCGACTAAACGATACGAGACCTTTAAATGATGCATAAGGCTGGGGCTATATACCTAAGGAAGATCTGAATAACCGCTGGTTTTTGCCCCTTTTCCGCAATCTTGGCGGAAAAGGGGCGCATTGGTCTTACGCTGCAGGTTTTTTATCAATCAGCAGGTTGCTGAAAGCGACCAGCAAATGCAGACGGTTGGTATACTTGGCATTTAAAAGCGATATGCAACACCGATGCTCACGATAGTGGGGTCCACTTCCACTTTTGCCTGAACAGGGGCCGGGCCCAGGTTACCGGTGATATCCGCCTCGAAGGGTGCATATCTAACGTCAAAATTTGCCGACCAGTTATTGTGTATCCTCCAGCGAAAACCAGCCTGAACCGCAGGGGCCCATGTATCTTCGACGTCGAAGTCGGTTAGTGCGCGATCCTTCTCATCTAAAAAGAGAATCCGTCCTACACCCGCTCCAAAGTACGGAGAGAAGTTGCTACCCGTCAAAACATGATACTGAAGCGAAAGAATTACCGGACCATAATCTGTTTGACCAAGAAAAAGACCGGAGAGAGACTCTTCGCCCTGGAGGTCCGCACTAGCGGGAATGCCGCCAAAAATGTTAAATGCCAGCTGATTACTCAGAAAATACGACACGTCGAATGATACGGTCGTATCGTTGTTAATAGACAGGTTGGAATTTGGAACGGGGGCACTCCCCGCAGAGGCTGATCGCAAATCTTCATCGGTTAGAACTCTAGTGGCATTCAGCCCAACCACCCAGTCGCCTCTACTGTAAACCGGCTCAGATTGAGCGTTGGCCAGGCTCGCAGCAAGTGAAAGTAAAAGGAACGCCACTAACGAGACTTTACTAATTATTTTAGGTTTCATTTTTTATTATCCTTTTTGGTATTAAAACAAATTGGCTTTAGGTAAAACTGCAATTTTTCGTAACACAAATGCCACTCATTGAAGCTAGCTTGCCGGTTTATTGACTAATACTTCCCCATACTCAGAACGCAGCTTGTTTTTTAATACTTTCCCAGTGGCATTGCGTGGCAATCCTTCCACAAAGATCGCGCGATCCGGGATCTGCCACTTGGCGACTTTCCCTTGATAATGAGCAAGAAGTTCCTCCTCAGTAATATTTGCGTCGGGTATTTTTACTGCCAACAGGATCGGTCGTTCGTCCCATTTATCATGGGAGGCCGCCACTACGGCAGCTTCATTGATGGCAGAATGGCCCATTGCGATTCCCTCCAATTCGACTGTAGATATCCATTCACCACCAGATTTAATAATATCTTTTGAGCGGTCACGTATTGTCATAAATCCATCATCATTGATCGAAGCAACATCACCTGTCTCGAACCAACCGTCTTCCTCAAGAGTCTGATTTGGTTCAACACCGAAGTAATCGGCTACCACCCAATGACCACGGATGCGGAGATTTCCCTGAGCAATGCCATCTTCGGGCAGTTGATGGCCGTCTTCACCCACAATTTTGAGCTGCACCCCGTAGGGAGGCCGTCCCTGGCTTTCACGGATTTTGTTTCTTCCTTCCTCCGAAAGAGTATTGTGTTTCGACAGCAGTGCATTGACGGTTCCGATCGGTGATGTTTCTGTCATTCCCCATGCATGGACAACTTCTACGCCATACTTACCACGAAACTCCGACATCATTGAGGGCGGACAAGCGCTACCCCCTATCACCGTCCGTTTAAGCGACTGTGCCGAGGAGCCAAGCTCGTCCAAAGCCGAGAGAAGTCCCTGCCAAATTGTAGGCACACCCAGCGCAATCGTTACGCTTTCTGAATCGATCAGCTTGACCAAACTTTGTCCATCCAGGCCAGGACCAGGCAACACCAGTTTGGCTCCAACCATCGCCGTAATGTAGGGTACCCCCCACGCATTTACGTGAAACATAGGAACAACCGGCATCACCACGTCCCGTGCCGATAAATTCAGTGCGTCGGGTTGAGCAGCTACCAGCGCGTGCAGAACGGTGGAGCGGTGTGAATAGAGCACCCCTTTGGGATTTCCAGTGGTGCCCGATGTATAGCAGAGGCTTGAAGCCTGGTTTTCGGCGATTTCAGGCCAATTCGCGTTAGGCGTTCCTCGCTGAAGAAACTCTTCATAAAACAACAATCCTGGAAATTGCGCTGCAATTTCTTCGTCCGGTTCGGACATCAATACAAATTTCTCAACCGTCTCCAGTCGGTCTCGGATATTTGAAACAATGGGAAGGAACGTTTTGTCAAAGAATATGACTTTGTCTTGAGCATTGTTGATAACGTAAACGAGTTGTTCTGGAAACAGTCGCGGGTTAATGGTGTGACACACCATCCCGCCACCAGAGATGCCAAGGTAACATTCCAGGTGCCCCACGTTATTCCAACAAATGGTCGCGCACCGATCCCCCTGGACATAGCCTGCCGTTCGAAGCGCTGACGCAAGTTGTCGCGACCGCTCCGAAACAGTTGCCCAGTCAGATCGACTGGGATTTCCATCCGTTCCTATCGACACAATCTCAGCGTCTCCATGGTAGCGAGCAGCATGGTCGATCAAGGAATTCACGGTGAGCTCCATGTTCATCATTTGGCCAAGCACGTTTATCTCCTGTCGTTTTTGTAGTTGGTTGACGCGAGTATCTGGCGTCATTAAGGTCCAATGTAGAAGGCATAATCCGGGTTTGAACCTAAACATTTCCCAAGAGGATGTCGGCTGCATTTTCGGCAATCATCATGGTGGGTGCGTTGGTGTTACCGGCAACCAAACTGGGCATTATCGAGGCATCGACAACTCTTAGCCCTTCAATCCCTCTGACTTTTAATTCCGGATCAACGACTGAATCCGGATCCGCGCCCATACGACAAGTGCCAACGGGGTGGTAAATAGTCTCTGCATTTTCCCGGATAAAGTCCGCAATCTGACCGTCCGAAGACACCGAGTTTCCGGGCTTAATTTCTCGTTTACTATGTAAAGCCATTGTTGGTGCCCCGAGTATCCGTCGTCCAAATTTAACGGCCGAGTGTAGTGGCATAGTAAATCTGGCCACCTGATTTTGAGTGTATGATCACTCACATAATGAATCAGGTGAAGACGATGGCGAAAACTAGAAACTTCAGTCCGGAATTCCGTTTGGAGGCTGCTCAATTGGTGGTCGACCAGGGATACACAGTGAAAGCTGCCTGCGATGCCATGGGTGTTGGCAAATCCACCATGGAGTACTGGGTTCGTAAACTTCGTTCCGAGCGGGCTGGCAAGGCACCCAGAGGCGAGGCCCTGACCACAGAGCAGCGTGAAATTCAGGAACTGAAGCGCCGCCTTCGTCGGGCGGATGAAGAAAAGGAAATCTTAAAAAAGGCTACCGCTCTCTTGATGTCGGACTCCCTGAGCAATTCTCGATAATCGAGCGACTTGAAGAGAGCTATGCGGTGCAGCGCCTGTGTCAGGTGTTTGGGGTGCATCGCAGTAGTTACCGGGCATGGCGTAACAGGGATCGAACGCCCTGTGAGGCTGAGCAAGAGCTCCAGGAGCAGGTTATCGAGGCACACGAGGCCAGCCAGGGTTCAGCCGGGGCAAGAACCATTGCCAGCATGGTGACACAGGCCGGAATACCGCTGAGCCGTTACCGTGCCAGCCGACGGATGAAGCAGTTGGGGCTGGTCAGTACGCAGCCGCCAAGCCACGTTTACAAGAAGGCCGATCAGCCACACCTGGATATTCCGAATCTCCTTGACCGGGAGTTCGACGTAGAGGAGCCCAATCAAGTATGGACTGGAGATATAACCTATCTGTGGACCGGTGCGCGCTGGGCTTACCTGGCTGTTGTGATCGATTTGTTCTCCCGTAAACCGGTGGGTTGGGCCATATCTCTGTCGCCGAATACGGATCTGGTGAAGAAGGCTCTGACGATTGCGTATGAATCCCGGGGAAAGCCTTCAGGAGTCATGTTCCATTCGGATCAAGGGTGCCAGTACACCAGCCTACGATTCCGGCAGTTGCTCTGGAGTTATCAAATGAAACAGAGCCTCAGCCGACGCGGGAATTGCTGGGATAACGCTCCCACCGAGCGCTTCTTCCGGAGTCTGAAAACAGAATGGGTGCCGGGAATCGGGTATCCGTGCTTTGCCTCGGCAAAGCAATCGGTCACGGACTATATGATCGGTTATTACAGCGCACTGCGGCCTCATAAACACAACGGCGGATTGCCGCCGAATGTGGCAGAACAGGCCTACTGGAAAGCTCAAAAGACGGTGGCCTAAAACACTTGACCACTACA
>NZ_DDOI01000053.1:0-409 GCF_002341575.1 Marinobacter sp. UBA2498
ACTACTGGCTGCCGGTGGATCAATATATCGGAGGTGTCGAACACGCCATCCTGCACCTGCTTTACGCCCGCTTCTTCCATAAACTACTTCGGGATGTCGGTCTGGTCACCAGCTCTGAACCGTTTAAACGCCTGCTGACTCAGGGCATGGTCCTGGCCGAGACCTACTTCCGCAACGAAGGGAATGGCAGCAAGACCTGGTTCAATCCAGCAGATGTAACTGTCGAGCGCGACAGCAAAGGCCAGGTGGTCCGGGCATCGTTGGTCACAGATGGTGAGCCGGTTGAGATTGGCGGCGTGACCAAAATGTCCAAGTCCAAAAACAATGGCATTGACCCCCAGGCGATTATTGATCAGCACGGCGCTGATACCGTCCGGCTGTTCATGATGTTTGCGGCACCCCCGGAGCA
>NZ_DDOI01000053.1:447-5164 GCF_002341575.1 Marinobacter sp. UBA2498
CCCCGGAGCAATCCCTGGAGTGGTCTGACAGCGGTGTCGAAGGGGCGCACCGGTTCCTCAAGCGTCTCTGGCGCCTGGTGAACGAACATGCCGCGGCTGGCGATGCGCCGGCTGTGGAAGCATCGGCGCTGAACGATGCGCAGAAGAATCTTCGTCGCAAGACTCACGAGACCATTGCCAAGGTCAGTGACGATATCAGTCGTCGTCTGACGTTCAATACAGCCATTGCCGCCGTGATGGAGCTGCTCAACGATGTTGGCAAACTCCAGGGTGACGAACCCCAGACCCGGGCGGTCCGCCAGGAAGCCCTGGACACAGCAGTACTCGTGCTGTCGCCGATCGTTCCGCACATCTGCCACACCTTATGGCAGGCGTTGGGTCACGAAGAGCCGGTCGTCGATGCGGCCTGGCCCAAAGCGGATGAGTCCGCCATGGTTCGCAGCCAGATCCAGGTGGTCCTGCAGGTCAATGGCAAGGTGCGGGCCAAGGAGGATGTGCCTGCCGACATCACCAAGGCCGATCTGGAGAAACTGGCTTTGGAGAACGAGAACGTCATGCGCTTTACCGAAGGGGCAACGGTGCGCAAGGTTATCGTGGTTCCCGGCAAGCTGGTGAACGTGGTGGCCAACTGATATGTCCCGCTACGCTGCCCTGAGATCCGCCCCACGCCTGATGTCTGCCGCTGTTATGGCGGCGCTTCTTGCGGGGTGCGGATTCCAGTTGCGGGGAGCACCACCGGTTTCTGCGGCCCTCGAGCCCTTAGCGGTGGACTGTTCATCACAGATTCCCGGCACGCTGTGCCAGTCAATACGGGAACAGCTCAGCCTTGGTGATGTCAGGCTCGTACCGGTGGCAGAAGCGGACTATATCCTGCGCCTGAGAAACTTTGAACGGGACCGTCGCGCGTCCGCCATTACCGCCCAGGCCGGCGCTGCAGAGTACATCCTGCGTCACTCCGTGGATCTTGAGGTTATCAGCGCCGACCAGGTTCCGATGGTAGCCACAACGCGCCTGTCAACCAGCGAAAGTTACCGGTACGATGAAACCAACGTGTTGGCGAAACAGCGGGAAGAGGAAACGCTGCGCCAGCAAATGGATGATCGCCTTGCGCAACAGGTTATATTCCGGCTGGCTCCGCTGACTCGGGAGAGGATTGAAGCCATTCGGACAGAACACCAGCGCAACCGGGAAGCCGACGCCTCAGCCACAGGCAAGCCATGAAGACCAACCCGGGACAGCTATCCCAATTACTGAAAAAGGGCCTTTCTCCGGTTTATCTTATCTCCGGGGATGAGCCGCTGCTGGTCCAGGAATGCTGTGACCAGATTCGAAAGGCCGCGAAAGACGCGGGCTTTCACGACCGTCTGACCTTCCATGCTGACCAACAACTGGACTGGAACGCCGTTGCGGAAGAGTTCAGTGCCATGTCGTTGTTCGCGGAGAAACGGCGCATCGAGATTCATCTGCCAACCGGCAAGCTGGGTGACGGCCGTGCAGTACTGGAACGAGTGCTGGCTGATCCTCCCGAAGATATCATCCTGCTGCTGATCAGCGCCCGCCTGGACGCGGCGGAAACCCGCCGCAAATGGTACAAGGAGCTCCAGGGAAAAGGCGTACACGTGCCGGTGTGGCCCGTCGATGCCGACAAATTCCAGGGCTGGCTGCAGCAGCGGGCCAGCAACCGGGGTCTGAGTCTGACCCGGGGCGCACTGGCCATCATGAGCGAACGTCTGGAAGGTAACCTGCTTGCTGCCAGTCAGGAGCTCGACAGGCTGTCGCTGCTGGCAAACGGCAATACCATCGACGAGGAAACCGTTGAGCAGGCAGTCCAGGACAGCTCCCGGTTCAATGGCTTTGAACTGGTAACCGAGTTGATCAGTGGCCGGGCACCCCACGCTGGCAAGATGATTACTGTCCTGCAACAGGAGGGAGAGAACCCGCTTGGCCTTTTGACGGTTCTCAGCCGCGACCTGAACCTGCTGCTCGAGCTGAAGTCCTCGGCCGGCCAGTCCGAGAATCCGGCTGCCTTCCTGAAAAAACGCGGCGTTTTCCAACCTCAAAGAGCACGGGCCCTGGAACAGGCCGCCCGCCGGCTGAACCGTTCCCAGCTCAACAACGCGATCGCCCTGTGCAGCCAGATTGACCGGGCCGCCAAAGGTTTCGATCCGCTGACTCCATGGCATTATCTCCGGGACATGTCTGCCCTGCTCGCAGCCCGTTCCTGACCTGCATCAAACTCTTTCCTCCTTGTCACTTTCTGACATGGCTGCCCCTTGACAGTTTTTTACGATCGGGCGCATTGTAAGCACACCAACAATCCAAGGAGGTGCTTGATATGAGTCTTCAAGAAGAACTCAAGAAGCTGTCGGAAAAAGTGAAACAATACCGGGATGAGGCGCGCGTCCAGATGCATCTGGCCCGTGAAGACGTTAAGGACGAATGGGAGGATCTCGAACAGGATTGGGATCGTTTCAGAAGCAAGATCGATGAAGTTCTGCACGATGCCGAGAACGCGTCCCAGGAAGCTCGTCAGACCGCATCAAAACTTGGCGAAGACCTGAAAACCGGTTACCAGAACATCCGCAACAAACTGAAGTAATACTGTTAACCCGTTAACATTACGCCACAAATTTCTAGCCTGGAGGCTCCGTGGTTTGGAGCCTCTGTGCCATACTTCACAGTATCCGTGAACAAAGCGTCATAGTTTTGACCCGCTTGATCAGATCCTGACCAGTGAGGCCCGAATTGACAGGGTGCTTGAACACACTGCGAGGTATAAAAGGCGTATGAAAAGATTCTTACTGATACCCACAGCACTTGGCCTATTGCTCACCACTACCCTCGTGATTGGCCAGAATACCCGGTTCAGTGATCCAAAAACCGTTGTTACCGATCACTTCTGGGGTGACCTTTACGCCAGTGGCGGCAATTCCTTCTTCTGCAACACCGCCTTTACAAGCAAAGGATTCGTTCTGACGGACGGTTATGTCTATCCATTGGCCGATGTCCGCAGCGCACTCGACTGTGGCACCTCGCGTCAATGTGAACAGGATAACCGCTACCGTCAGATCGCGTCTGACATGCACAACATGGTACCGGTGCGCAGCCGGACCGAGATGGGCCGGCGAAACGCTCGTTACGAGGACCTGGGCTCGTCAGTAAGCGAAGACGAATGCGGCATTCGCCAGAGCGCCCAGTTCTTTGAGCCCCCGGGGCGGGTAAAGGGAGATGTGGCGCGCACGGTGGCCTACATGGTGGACACCTATGATTTGCCCTGGCTTGGCTCCTCGGCGGTGTTCAAGGGCTGGAACAGGCTGGACCCGCCGGATGATAGCGAGCTGACCCGTCACGGGCGCATTGTCGAAATCCAGGGTAGTGCCAATCCCTTTATTACCAACCCGGAGAGAATGGAGCGACTCTGAGAGTCCGGGAAGCTTGCCCTGCTGACCAATTAACCATAAAAAAACAGGCCCGAGGGCCTGTTTTTTTGTGCCTGAGTCTTGCTGGCTAATCAGAACTCTTCAGCCGTCAGCGCCATCATGGAGTCGCTGCCGCTGCGAATACCTTCAGCCAGTGAAACGGTCTTGGGCAGCAGGCGGTCAAAGTAGAAGCGCGCGGTCTTCAGTTTACCGCTGTAGAATCCGGAGGTATCTGAATCCGCCTGGGGCGCAGCCGCTTTGACGATCTTCGCCCACATATAACCCAGAGCGGTCAGGCCAAACAGATCCAGATAGTCCACAGACGCTGCCCCAATGGCATTCGGGTTATCGCCAGCCTGTTTGATCACGTGCTCGGTTACATCGTCAAGGCGCTCAACCGCTGCCGCAAGAGGCTCGAGGAACGGGCGCAGGTGCTCGTCACCACTGTTCTCTTCAAGGAAGCTCGCGACATCCTGGGCAAACAGTTCGTAGAGCTTACCCTGGGTACCGACCACCTTCCGGCCCATCAGGTCCAGCGCCTGGATACCATTGGTTCCTTCGTAGATCTGGGTAATGCGGCAGTCACGAACCAGTTGCTCCTGACCCCACTCACGGATGAAGCCATGGCCACCGAAAACCTGCTGGCCCATGATGCAGGCATCCAGGCCGCGATCGGTCAGGAAAGCCTTGGCCACCGGTGTCAGCAGCGCCACCATGCCCTCGGCGTGCTTGCGCCGCTCGTCGTCCTCGGCATACTTGGCGATATCCAGCCACTGGGCCACGTAGGTTGAGAAAGCACGACCGCCCTCCACATAGCCTTTCATGGTCAGCAGCATGCGACGGACATCCGGGTGTACCAGAATCGGATCAGCCGCCTTCTCGGGCTGCTGGGCACCCGTAGGCGCACGGCTCTGGGTGCGGTCGAGGGCATAGTCCCGGGCACTTTGCAGTGACGCCTCGGCAGCACCGATACCCTGAATGCCAACCCCGAGACGCTCATAGTTCATCATGGTGAACATGGCCGCCAGGCCCTTGTTCTCCTCGCCGACGAGCCAGCCTTTGGCGCCATCAAAGTTCATGACGCAGGTCGCAGAGCCCTTGATGCCCATCTTCTTCTCGATGGAACCACAGCTGAAGCTGTTACGCTCACCCAGGGAACCATCGTCATTCACCAGGAACTTGGGCACCAGGAACAGGGAAATACCCTTCGGGCCTTTCGGTGCGTCCGGAAGCTTGGCCAGCACCAGGTGGATGATGTTCTCCGCCATGTCGTGCTCGCCCCAGGTGATGAAGATCTT
>NZ_DDOI01000053.1:5288-5556 GCF_002341575.1 Marinobacter sp. UBA2498
CGTCGTTCGGCTCGGCCTTGGTGCGGATGATGCCGAGGTCAGTACCGGCGTGGGGCTCGGTCAGGTCCATGGCCCCGGACCAGACGCCGGAGTACATGTTGGGCAGGTATTTTTCTTTCAGCTCATCACTGCCATGGGCGTCCAGGGCCAGGCAGGCACCGGCCGTCAGCATGGGAGCGAGACCAAAGGCCATGTTGGCACCCTGCATCATTTCCTCGAACTGGGCCACCAGGGTCTTGGGCATGCCCATGCCGCCAAAGTCCGGGTT
>NZ_DDOI01000053.1:5703-31255 GCF_002341575.1 Marinobacter sp. UBA2498
TCATCACCTTCGCGATTCAGGGGCGCAAGTACACCACTGCTGATCTTGCCGGCTTCTTCAAGAATCGCGTCGGCCGTTTCCGGGTCCACATTCTCGGCAACCTTGGGCAGTGAGGCCCACAGGGAAGGGGCGTCGAAAACCTCATTCAGAACGAAACGCATGTCACGTAGGGGTGCCTGATAATCAGCCATCTAAAACTCTCCAAAATTCTGTCAGTCTGTTCAGGTGGCAATAGGGCCGTTGTTCCGGCCGGTCACACCTGCTCGGGCTATGTGTCCGCTGAAGATTATTTTTATGGGCGTTTATTCTACCCTAAAAACGGACCGCAACTCATGAAAAAAGCCCGCCTCCGGGGAGCGCGGGCTTTGTGTCCTTTGGAACCGTCCTTCGGTGCCCGCGCCTTAGATGGCGAATGCTTCCTCCGGCATGTCCATCAGGCTGTCAGCGCCAGCCAGCATGCTTTCTGCGTGGCCCTTGGCCCTGGGCAGCATACGCTTGAAGTAGAAGCGCGCAGTCTGGATCTTGGCGTTGTAGAACATCTCTTCAGTGGTACCCTCAACCATCTTGTCCAGGGCAACCTTGGCCATACGGGCCCACAGGTAGGCAAACACTGCGTAACCGGAGTACATCAGGTAGTCCACAGAGGCCGCGCCCACTTCCTCACGATTCTTCATGGCAGACATACCAATTTTGGTGGTCAGCTCGCCCCATTCCTTGTTCATCGCCGCCAGCGGCTCGATGAATTCCTTCAGCTGCTCGTCTTCCGCGTTTTCCTTGCAGAACAGATGCACCTGCTTGGTGAAGCCTTTCAGGGATTCGCCCTGGGTCATCAGAACCTTGCGGCCCAACAGATCCAGCGCCTGAATACCGGTGGTGCCTTCATAGATCATGCCGATACGGGCGTCACGAACGTTCTGCTCCATGCCCCACTCGGAGATAAAGCCGTGACCACCAAAGACCTGCATACCAAGGTTCGCTGCCTCGTAACCGATTTCGGTGAGGAACGCCTTGGCAATCGGTGTCAGGAAGCCCAGCGCCTCATCGGCCGCCTTGCGCTCTTCTTCGGTCTTGCCGCTGTGAACAACGTCTGCCTGCTGCGCAGTCAGGTAAATCAGGGCACGGGCGCCTTCTGCAACCGCCTTCTGTGTCAGCAGCATCCGACGAACGTCCGGGTGAACAATGATCGGATCGGCAATACCTTCCGGATTCTTCGGACCGCTCAGTGAACGCATTGCCAGACGCTCCTTGGCGTAGGCAAGTGAACCCTGGAAGCCCAGCTCGGCGGCACCCAGCCCCTGGATGGCGGTACCGATACGGGCCACGTTCATGAAGGTGAACATGCAGTTCAGGCCTTTGTTCTCCGGCCCGATCAGCCAGCCCTTGGCGCCGTCGAAGTTCATCACGCAAGTGGCGTTGCCGTGGATACCCATCTTGTGCTCAATGGAACCGCAGGAAACGGCGTTGCGCTCACCGGCCGAGCCATCTTCGTTCGGCAGGCACTTTGGCACGATGAACAGGGAGATACCCTTGGTGCCTTCCGGTGCACCCGGCAGACGTGCCAGGACGATATGGACGATGTTCTCGGCCATGTCGTGCTCACCGGCAGAAATAAAGATCTTGGTGCCGGTGATAGCGTAAGTGCCATCGGCATTCGGCTCCGCCTTGGTGCGAAGGGTGCCGAGATCAGAACCGCAGTGCGGCTCGGTCAGACACATCGTACCAGTCCACTCGCCGCTGATCAGCTTGGTGAGGTAAGTCTGCTTCTGCTCTTCGGTGCCATGCTCTTCAATGGTGTTGGTTGCACCGTGGCTCAGGCCCGGGTACATGCCAAAGGACCAGTTGGCGGTGCCCACCATTTCACTCATGACCAGACCGAGAGAGTGCGGCAGTCCCTGGCCACCGTAGTTGGGATCGGCGGTCATGGACGGCCAGCCGCCTTCCACATACTGCTGGTAAGCTTCTTTGAAGCCAGTCGGTGTCTTCACACCGTCTTCGCTCCAGATACAGCCTTCCTTGTCACCCACCTGGTTCAGCGGAGACAGAACCTGCTCACAGAACTTGGCACCTTCCCCGATAATGGCATCCACCATATCCGGAGTAGCGTCTTCGGCACCTTCCAGGTTGGCGTAGTGCTGCTCGCTGTTCAGCAGCTCGGTCATTACGAATTTGATGTCACGCAGGGGCGCTTTGTACTCAGGCATGGAATCCACCTCGGTTCTCGGGCTCAGCTGAATCAGGTTTGACAGCTTCTGGCCTTGGGTTTGCTCAGACACCGCAACGCGATGCGCTGCAGCCTTAATTAAACACTTGTTTGAAACATACGTTTACAGGCACAGAATTGTCAATAGCCGGATGCAAAATTTGTGTTGCGAACTGTCACCGGATCACGCGCCACAGCAGCGCATGGAGCCGGATCGCACCTTAAGTGCCGGATATCTATGAAAGGACCTGGATGTTGGAAATTAAACGGTCAGGCAGACACCGGTTGGAAAGAAGAAACGCGGTTTTCGTCACCACTCTGATCAGACTCTCCCATGGCGGAGACCTCACGATAAGCATCGCTCGCGGTTCTTGACGAAGCGCCCGTTTCGGCGGCCAGCTCCGACTGGGCCTGGAGCATGATCTGCATCGCCTGGGCAGCCACCGCTCGATCCTGGCCGGACGGCTCCGCCGGCGCCATGGCCGCCGCCCGGACAATTCGCATTTTCTCGATAGTGGCCTGGGGATCACCCTGCACCGGGGACAGATCAATGGAGACTTCACCTCCCACCGCATACTGGGCACCGTCCGGCCCCCGCTGGTAGGTGAACGACATGGCGCCGGCGTACTGGCCGCCAACCGCCTGGTGCGCGGCTTCGTGGGCACGAACTTCACGATCCCGCGCTTTCAGCTCGGTCAGTTGTTTCAGCTCTTGCTCTTTGAGTCCCTGAGGATTGTCGGATTCCCCGCTCCGGGGCCCGGAGTCGGGATTTTCCCGCGCAGATTCGGCTTTGCCTGCAGCCTCAGTAGATCTGGCGCCGGCGGTCGGCGCCTCCGGCTTTGCCGATACTGGGCCCGTGGCCTGGACTCGCGGAGAAACCTGACCCTGAAACGAGGCCGCTGGGATAGGTGGGGGAACAGGGGGGAGAGATGAAAGCACGAGCCAGGCGCCCTTTCAGTAATCAGGCCATGATATCAAGCAGCGTTCCGAGTGTTTCGTCAGCGGTTTTCACCACTTGTGCGGACGCTTCGACACTTCGCTCGTAAATCTTGAGATCAACAATGGGTTCAACGAGGCTGCCCGCGCCTTCCGCGGTTCCCTGGGGACCATCAGTACCACCACGAGCAATCTTGCGGGCGGCATTTTCCATGCCCACCATGCCATCCTGGATGCCCTGAATCCCAACTGCGAGAGTGTTACTGATCATAACTGCGCTGCCCGATGACCATAAATTGACTTCATTAAGCCACAAACCTGGTCAATTTTCAAACAGCCCATCGATATTCAGATAACCAGCCAGCATTTCAGGCCGCGCCTGCTCCAGCCACGGAAGAATACCCAGACAGGGCGCTCCCATGTGGTTAACCAGATAGTTCAGGGTGTCCTGTTCGCAACTCATGGGCTCAGGCTCGGTGCGATTGGCAACCCACCCTGCCACTCTGAGACCGTCACTTCTGATTGCCTCTGCCGTAAGAAGCGCATGATTAATACAGCCAAGGCGCAGTGAAACCACGAGAATGACCGGCATGGACAGCTGGCGCGGAAACTCTGAATAGGTTTCCCGATCGTTAAGCGGGACCCGCCAGCCGCCGGCACCCTCAACCAGCAGAAGGTCCGCCGGACGAATCTGCAATCCGCGGCAGAATCCAACCAGACGATCAGACGTAATGTGTCGCCCAGCCTGCTCAGCCGCAACATGCGGTGCAATGGCAGGCTCCAGCGCCACCGGGTTGATCAACTCGTAGGCCAGTGGCTCAGTAATGGCGTTCTGCAGAATAAGGGCATCTTCGTTGCGAAGGCCTTCCGGCGTCCGATCGCAACCCGAGGCGATGGGCTTCATCGCCAGGGTGTGCTTACCCATGGCCTTTGCCGCCTGAAGAATGGCTGCGGATACCAGGGTTTTCCCAACCCCGGTGTCGGTGCCCGTTACGAAAAAGGATTGCTTGGCCATGTGTATTTCCAGTTAACGACTCTTACGGTTTCTGCCAGTAAACCCAGGCAGCCTCATAGCTTGCCATGATAGTGCCATCCGGCTCTTTGGGGTACTGCCTGCACATTTCCCGCATCCGCCCCGGTGCCGTGGCCGCTCGTCGCCGGCCAGCGCCGCGGAAGCCCGCGCCAAGATGGCGAAGCTCACCCGCCAGGGCCATCGGCGATTCGTAGGGTAAGCTGATAGTGCGCTCTTCAACAACGGCATCCGGTAACTCGGCCCGCACCTTGGCCTGCAAGGCAAGGTCAGTCTCGAAGCGATTTACGTGCTGATGGCCAGGATCCGCCGCCTGCCAGGCCGATTTCAACTCACGGAGCGTACCGTCAAGGAGTGTGGAGACCATCAGATTCCCACCTGGCCGCAGGATCCGCCGGCATTCCCGAAGCACGGCGCCGGGGTCATCACACCACTGAATCATGAGATTGCTGAAAATCACATCGACACTGCTATCCGGCAAAGGCAGGTGTTCGGCATCGCCCACGATCCAGCTGATTCCCGCAGGCCCATTCTTGCGAGCCTGTTCCAACATGCCAGGCGACAGATCAACCCCACTCAACGATTCAATCTGCCCGAAATCCGCAAACTTTCGGGTAAACCAACCTGTGCCACACCCCAGGTCCAGCAATGTTAGATCATGATCCTGACTTTCCCGGAACTCAAACTTCTGCAGCATGGTATTGCCCATGAAGCGCTGCAGTCTTGAGGCATTTTCATAGGTGCCACTGGCAATGCCAAAGCCCCGGGCAATATCAGACTTGCGAGTGTCGGAAATGCCCCGGGCTATCTGGTCGGTAGAGATGATCATAACGCCCATGACAACGCCTTTTGAGTGGCAAAAAACGCCTGTATCGCCTCCCAGCAATCCGAAGCCGAGCAGCCGCCCGGCCAGTGCGCCATACCCGGTATGACCGCATGACCGCTTGACGCCGGGACAGCGAGATCACCCGCCCACGACCTGACCACAATATCGTTCTCACCCATCACATGAAGGGCCGGTGTGGCGAGTGAACGCCATAACGCCCTCTGATCCCCGCTTTCCAGCCAGGCAAGACTCGTGACGAGGTGTTCATGCGAGACCAGAGTGCCTTTCTCAAGCCACGGCTTGAGCCTCTGCCGCTCCAGTTTTTCGTCCGCAGAACCGTTGATCATCAACAACAGAAAATGCAGCCAGTAGCGCTGTGGGTCCCGGCGGATACCACGGGCAAACGCCCGAAAGTCGCTTTCCGCCATACCATTGAGCCAGCGTTCGTCGGCCACAAACTTCGGAAAACCACCGAGGGTAATAACACAGGACACTGCACCGGTCTCACGCCCGGCGGCCTCCATCACAACCTGACTGCCCAGGGACCAGCCCATCCAAACTGACGGCTCCGGATAAAGTGACAACAGCTCGTCCGTCACCTCCGAGAGCGACTGGCAGCGGCTCAGCAGCTCATCGTCCAGAGACACGGCAACCACCTCCCCCGGCCAATAGCCATAGAGCCCAGATAACATCTCTGCACGAACGCCCCAGCCAGCAACCACCACCAGACGCGGACAGACCCTGCAGGAACTCATACCGCCATGTCCGCTTTTTGAACCAGATGCCGGCAGTCTGACAGCGCGGTCAACAGACAATCCAGGTTCGCCTGGGAATGAGCGGCACTGAATGTAACCCGCAATCGCGCCTCCCCCGCGGGAACCGTCGGCGGGCGAATGGCCGAGACCAGCAAGCCGCGCTCCTCCAATGCCTGACTGAGCGCCAGCGCGTCGTGATTGTCGCCAACCATGATCGGCTGGATCGGAGTATGTGAAGGCATCAATTCATACCCCATGGCCGAGGCCTCCCGACGAAACCGCGAAACCAGACCCAATACATGCTCGCGGCGCCCCTGATCCCGCTCAATAAGATCCAGACTCGAAATGGTTGCCATGGCAAGAGCCGGCGGCATCGCCGTCGTATAGATATAGGTTCTGGCTTTCTGAACCAGATAATCCATCAGCAGCGATGGCCCGGCCACGAATGCGCCACTGGTTCCGACCCCCTTGCCCAGGGTGCCGATCAACACGGGGACATCCTCTTCGGACAACCCCGCTTCAGCGACGCTGCCCCGCCCTTCAGGTCCGAGTACGCCAATTCCGTGAGCATCATCAACCACCAGTAACGCATCGTGGAACCGGCAGACCCGGGCCAGCTCCGCCAGGGGCGCAATATCGCCGTCCATGCTGAAGACCCCGTCGGTCACCACCAACTTGTGCCCGGACGTCTCCGCCAGCATCGCCTCCAGCGCCGCGACATCGCCATGGGCATAACGGCGAACCCTGGCCCGGCTCAGGATACAGCCGTCGATGATGGATGCATGATTCAGGCGATCCGAAAAAATCGTATCGCCCCGCCCGGCCAGTGCCGAAATAACGCCCATATTCGCCATGTAGCCAGTGGAGAAAAACAGCGCCGAACTGCGTCCGGTAAACTCCGCCAGACGAAGCTCCAACTGGTGATGGGCATCATGGTGACCACAAATCAGATGGGAAGCCGCGCCCCCAAGGCCTGTTTTGGAAAGCGCATCACGGAGGGCCTCGATATTGGCAGGGTTATTGGCAAGACCAAGGTAATCATTACTGCAGAACGACAACAAAGGTTTGCCGTCAGCAATGAGAGAGGGCCTCTGAGGACCGGCTACATGCCGACGCGTCCGATACAGACCGGCCTGTTTCCGCTCTTCGAGTTCAAGGGCAAAATCCCGCACGATAGCACCTGGAGGTTAACTCAACGATCCGGGCAACGAGCGGGTGAGCTCGCTGCCTCCCAAGATCAAATACTCAGGCAGACTCCCGCGTAGCGTCGTAGAACATGTGACGGGTCGCCTCATACTCCACGGCCTCGGCAATCGCCTCCTCTTCCTGCTCCTCCGACGCACACTGCTCCCGCTGCTCTGGGCGAATACCGAGGCGTTTGAACAACAGCATATCGGCATCGGCCTCCGGATTGGCGGTGGTCAGGAGCTTTTCGCCGTAGAAGATCGAGTTGGCACCAGCCATGAAACACAGAGCCTGCATCTGCTCATTCATGTTTTCACGCCCAGCTGACAGGCGAACGTGGGAAGCCGGCATCAAGATCCGCGCCACCGCAATAATCCGGATGAACTCGAACGGATCCAGGTCCTCGACGTCCTCCAGAGGCGTGCCTTTCACCTTCACCAGCATATTCACAGGCACACTTTCCGGATGATGGGGCAGGTTCGCGAGCTGAACCAGCAGTCCGACCCGGTCATCCTCGTCTTCGCCCATACCCATAATGCCACCGCAACAAACCTTCATTCCGGCCTTGCGAACATTGTCGAGAGTGTCCAGTCGATCCTGGTAGGTTCGAGTGGTGATGATGTGGCTGTAGTACTTCTCAGAGGTATCCAGGTTATGGTTGTAGTAATCCAACCCGGCATCGGCCAGTTCTGCCGCCTGCTCCTCTTTGAGCATGCCAAGGGTCATGCAGGTCTCAAGCCCCAGGGACTTCACCTGTTTGACCATGTCCAGAACATAAGGCATGTCCTTCTTCGAAGGACTGCGCCAGGCGGCGCCCATGCAAAACCGGGAAGCCCCCTTTTCTTTCGCGGCCCTGGCCTCAGCCACAACTTTTTCGATTTCCAGCAGCTTCTCTTTCTCAAGACCGGTGTTGTAATGACCGCTCTGGGGACAGTATTTGCAATCCTCCGGGCAGGCGCCGGTCTTGATCGACAGCAAGGTGCTTACCTGAACCTCGTTAGGATCAAAATACTGGCGATGCACACTCTGGGCACGGAACAGTAGATCGTTAAAAGGGAGTTCGAAAAGCTCGCGAGCTTCCTGCAGTGTCCAGTCGTGGCGGAGTTCTGTAGCGGTCATGTAAAAGTCCTGTTAACCTTTCCCGGTCTCTGGGTTTACGGATGAATCAGATGATAAAGGGACTGAACTGGCTGTCAACCTTCGTGGACAAAAAGGTTAACAGCATCAGGCACGGCGGACTGTGTGTCGCCTGCCTTTCCTCACAGGCATTCAACGGCTTATGCCAGCCTTGCCGGGGCGACCTACCAGTGAACCGCTGGCACTGTCGCTGCTGCGCCCTGCCCCTGGCTTTTCCCTCCTCGGAGCTGCTCTGCGGTGACTGTATGAAACACCCGCCGGCTTTCGATAGCTCTTTTATTCCCTGGCGCTACCAGTACCCACTCGACGGCATGATTGGCCGATACAAGTATCGGGGCCAGCGCAAGTTCGGAAGACCATTGATGGCGGATTTTGCTGACTTGGTGCAGAAGGCTCGGCTCGATGGTGCTATCGCAATGCCAGAAGTACTGGTACCCGCGCCAATGGATGCGCGGCGACGCCGGCAACGCGGGTTCAATCAGGCCCAGGACATTGCCGAGACGATTGCCAGCGCCCTGGATCTCCCGGTCGACAACGGACTTGTCAGAAGGGTTCGCCGTGTCCGGTCTCAACGGGAGTTGAACCGGGAGGCCCGACTGGCGAATCTTCGCGGGGTATTTGAGGTCATCCCGCCAGTGCCAGAGCGAATAGCGATTGTCGATGATGTGGTGACCACCGGCGCGACCGTCAGGGTTTTATCATCAGCACTTCGGGAGGCCGGGGCCCGGAACATTCAGGTTTGGGCACTAGCCCGGACGCCAGGTTAAGACAGCAAAGCTTTTACACGCTCAGCAATTGCCAGGCAGGATGTTAAACCCGGCGATTCGATACCGAACAGATTAACCAGTCCCGGCATACCGTGCGTCTCTGGACCATCAATCCGGAAATCCGCGAAGCCACCATCGGGGCCTATCAGCTTCGGTCGGATGCCGGCATAGGCGGGCTGAAGTCGGGTCGGGTCGAGTCCTGGCCACCATTGGCGGATGCCTCTGGCGAAGCCTTCCTGGCGGCTGGGTTCCACGGTGTAGTCTTCCTTTTCGATCCACTCTACATCCGGACCGAAACGGGCCTGGCCAGCGAGATCGAGAGTCAGGTGGATACCCAGGCCCCCGGGTTCAGGAACCGGATAGATCAGGGTCCTGAAAGGTGTTCGTCCGCTGTAGCTGAAGTAGACGCCCCTCGCGAACCATTGCCGGGGAATGCAGTCGTCGGGCAGACCTGCCCAGTTTTTTGCCAGCGGGACGGCGCCGAGCCCGGCGGCGTTAATGACATTTTTCGCTTCCAGAATTAGCGGGGTTTCGCCTGCCACGTTTAGACGGTGCCGCTGGCTATCCGATTCAGCAGCCGCTACCGGTGAGCGTAGAGCGAGCTGGCCGCCGGCATCATGGAGCTCGCCAAGCAAGGAGAGCATCAGCCCGTGGCTGTCGACAATACCGGTTTCGGGGGACCAGAGCCCCGAGCTGGCGCAAATACCCGGAGCGCCTCGGGCGACTCTTTCGCCATCATACAGCTCAAGTTCAACACCGTTGCTGGCTGCCGCAGCCTGAATATCAAAGAGCTTGTCATTCTGTGCCTCGTCGACGGCAACAATCCACTTACCGCATTTACGGTGTCCAACCTTGTGCGTCAGGCAATAGTCGTAAAGCTGCCGTCGACCCTCAACACACAACTCCGCCTTCAGTGATCCTTGCGGATAATAAATGCCGGCATGAATGACTTCGCTGTTTCGTGAGGAGATGCCCTCACCAAACCGGTCTGAGCTTTCCAGAACGATGACCTCATGCCCGGCTCTAGCCAGAGCGCGGGCAATAGCCAGCCCAATGACACCGGCGCCGATAACAACGGTTTGGATTTCCAGCACTTCTGTCGACACTTATGGTTGGCCCTGCTCCACTGACAAGAGGTTGAGCATATCCTATACCGCCAGCCCGGCGAAAACGGGCGCCGGCGGGCTCAATACATTACTCAAGAGCCCATACCGGTTATACTTGGCTCCGGAAAGTAGTGCATGGAGCCCGGCTTATGATGTCTGACAGGAAGCAGTTTGTTCTGGTAATGGTGGTGGCGGCCCTCTTTGTCGGGTGGCTAGGCTGGCGGGGCTTTGAAGTAATCAGCCTGAACGAGCGGCTGAAAGCGGATGAGGTGGTTGCCAGCTACCCCTACAAGCACCGGGTACTGAGGGTGGAGGGCGACACGGCCATTATGAGCTCACTGCGGTCCCACACCACGTCCACCCACAAGGCGCTGAGTGCGGTATTTCCGAGTATGCGCAATCTTGGGGACAGTCATCGCGACTGGCAGCGGGCAGAACGCGAGCTTGCACAGGTTCAGGCCCGTGCCGGAGACGTTATTCTTGGGGCTTCTGGCATCAGCCGTATCCGCTGGGAGCTGGACGAAAACTGGTACCATCTGCAAACCATGAAATCCAAATACGACACAAGGCTCTGAAACGCCCTTTATGACCCATGACCCCTCACTTGCGGCATCCACCCACCCCTACGATTCCCTGACGCCGGATATCATTCTGGATGCGATGGAAGAGGCAGGGTTTGCGGTAAGTGGCCGGCTGTTCGCGTTGAACAGCTATGAAAACCGGGTCTATCAGGTAGGCCTGGATGAAGGCGCCCCGGTAATTACCAAGTTCTATCGGCCGGGCCGATGGAGCGAAGCGGAAATCCGCGAGGAACATACATTCACCCTGGAGCTCCTGGAAGCCGACATTCCGGTTGTAGCACCTATGAAGCTGGCGACCGGGGACACGCTCGGGCGCCATGGTGAGTTCCTGTTTGCGGTATTTCCGCAGCGTGGCGGGCAAGCACCAGACACCAGTGTTACCGATACCCTTTACCGGCTGGGGCAATGGCTGGGTCAGATCCACAATATTGGCGCCAAAAAACCGTTTGCCCATCGCTCGGGCATGGATTTGCTGGATGGCATCGAAGCCAGCAATCGGCTTTTGTTACGGGGAGACTGGATTCCCACGGATCTGAGGCCAGCCTGGGACAGCCTGATTCCTGACCTGCAAAGACTCTGTGCCGCTCGGGTTGACGAAGCCGGTCCGGTGGAAACCCTGCGACTTCATGGCGACTGCCATGCCGGCAATATTCTCTGCCGGGACGAACAGATGCTGTTCGTGGATCTCGACGATTGCCGCACCGGACCCGCGATCCAGGATATGTGGTTGCTGCTGAACGGAGACGACTTCGAGCGCGGCGCCCAGCTGGGAGAGTTGCTGGAGGGCTATGAAATGTTCCGTGATTTCAATCGCCGCGAGCGCCACCTGATTGAGCCGCTGCGCTGCTACCGGCAGATTGCCCATTGCGCGTGGCTGGCAAAGCGCTGGGACGACCCTGCATTTCCGCGCTTCTTTCCCTGGTTTGCCCAGCCACGGTTCTGGTCAGACCAGATTCTGTCGCTCCGGGAGCAGTTATCAGCCTTGCAGTCACCGGCCATCACGGTGCCGGGACAATACTGACCAACACTTTTAATTCGTTTGATTTGAGGTATGCATGAGCCAGAATGAGGCCCGTTACACCGTCCGTAGCCTGATCGTAACCGCTGTGGTTGCGGCTATTGGCACCGTTCTTGTATTGGAGATGAGCGGCAGGATCAACCACAGCGAGAACAAGGATCATATGCCTGTTGGCGATTTCCAGGCCATCCATGTAACCGAGGAGGATCCGTTTCGCATGTCGCCCAAAGCCTCGGAACTGCACGCCGTTTGCGAAAATGGTTACCTGGCAATTGCCGCCGATGTGGATCCCTCGTTCCGGGGAATCCTGGTGGACTATAAAAATCGCGGCGTACGCTGCTCAAGGCCCTCCCCGACCGGGCCTGCCGTTCTGCCCGCTCCCGAGACTCCGGACACCAATGAATAAATCCCGCAAGCCGTCGGAGGCACCCGAGCAGACCACGGACCGGCTGTTTGCCACAGAGCGCCGGCCGGAGGACTTCCGATTCGACGCATCGGTGGCAAGGGTGTTTCCGGACATGATCCGGCGCTCGGTGCCGGGCTACACCACCGTCATTCCGATGATCGAGGTTATCTCGGAGCAATATGCCCAGCCCGCCACCAACTGCTATGACCTGGGCTGCTCACTCGGCGCTTCCACGCTGGCAATGCGCCATGGTATCGCCAATGCGGACTGCAACCTGATCGGAGTGGATAACTCGAGCGCCATGATCGAACGCTGCGAGCATTACATTGCACTGGACGACAGTGCGCTCCCCGTTACCCTCAGGTGCGAGGATATTCTGGACACCGAGCTGAGTAATGCCTCGGTGACCACTCTGAATTTCACCTTGCAGTTTGTCGATCCGGAGAAGCGGGCCGGCCTGCTTGCGCGCATTGCTGATGCCACGCGTCCTGGCGGTGTCCTGATCCTGTCGGAGAAAGTTCGCTTTGAATCTGACGACGAGCAAGCCATTCAGACCCGACTGCATCACGAATTCAAGCGCGCCAACGGCTATTCGGATCTTGAAATAAGCCAGAAACGCACGGCGATCGAACAGGTGCTGATTCCCGAAACACTGGCTGCGCACAAGGCGCGCCTGTTGTCGGCAGGTTTCGATGACGTGGTGGTGTGGTATCAGTGCTTCAACTTTGTTTCCATGCTCGCCATAAAGGCCAACCAAACCACCGAATGACCATGGCAGACTTTGACTGGAAAGCCCGGTTCGGGCCTATCATCGATGAACTTGAGAAAGACGGCGTGGAGCATTGGGCGACGCAACTCCAACAGCAACTGACCCACCGCTTTGAGGACCGCCCCCACGGCGATCTCGATCGCTGGCAAGCTGCCCTTGACCAGCTACCCGGTCTGACTCAGATAGACGCGCAACTGGACCAATCCGCGGTAACCCTGACCTCCAGGCAGCCCCTGACCGTGGCACAACGGGAGCAACTGGAACTCGGATTACGCGGCCTGATGCCCTGGCGCAAAGGCCCCTTCGACTTCTTCGGTACGTACATCGATACCGAATGGCGCTCTGACTGGAAATGGGACCGCGTGTCGCCTTACCTTTCAGACCTTTCCGGTCGTCGCATACTGGATGTGGGTTGTGGCTCCGGGTATCACTGCTGGCGCATGCTGGGCGAAGGCGCGGGTCGGGTGATCGGCATCGACCCGGGGTTGCTGTTCCTGTTCCAGTTCTTCAGCGTCAAGGACTACCTCGGTGATGTCCCGATAGACCTGCTGCCCGTTCGGATGGAAGACCTCCCCGCCGACCTTGAAACCTTCGACACCACCTTTTCCATGGGGGTTCTCTATCATCGGCGCTCACCGCTCGATCATCTGCTTGAACTGAAGGGGACGCTTCGCAGGGGCGGGGAACTGGTGCTGGAAACACTTGTCGTTGAAGGCCCTGAGGGCTTCAGCCTGATGCCCGAGGATCGCTATGGGCAGATGCGGAACGTCTGGTTCCTCCCGTCCTGCGACACACTGCTGCGCTGGTTGGACCGCACCGGCTTCCGGAATGCCCGGGTGGTCGATGTCACCCCTACGACCACAGACGAACAGCGAAGCACCGACTGGATGCGTTTCAACTCCCTCCAGGATTTTCTGGATCCGAACGACCCCTCAAAAACCGTGGAAGGATACCCGGGGCCGTTGCGTGCTACCGTGATTGCCGAGAAGCCCTGAACACAAAAAAACCGCCGTGCCTTTTAAGCAGGGCGGTTTTTTTAACGTTGGCGATTACTCGCCGAACGGGTGACGCAATGTAATCGTCTCGATACGATCCGGACCAGTAGATATCACATCGATCGGCGCTTCGATCTGCTCTTCCAGGAAACGGATGTAGGCCTTGGCGTTCTCCGGCAACTGATCAACGCTGGTCAGGCCAACGGTGCTTTCGCTCCAGCCGGGCAGTTCCTCATAAACCGGCTCGATGTCCTTGTAGCTGTCGCAGCCGATGGGCGGCCGGAAAATCTCGCCGTTAGGCGTCTTGTAGCCTACGCAAACCTTCACGGTTTCCAGTCCGTCCAGCACGTCCAGCTTGGTCAGACAGATACCGGACACACTGTTGATCTGGATGGCGTGGCGCAGAGCCACCGCATCGAACCAGCCACAACGGCGGGCGCGCCCGGTTGTAGTGCCGACTTCGTTGCCCTTCACCGCCAGGTGGTTGCCCATATCGTCGAACAGTTCGGTCGGGAACGGTCCGGAGCCTACACGGGTGGTATACGCCTTGGTGATTCCCAGCACATAGTCGAGGAACAGCGGGCCGAAGCCGGAACCGGTGGCCGTGCCGCCAGCGGTGGTGTTGGAAGAAGTCACATACGGATAGGTGCCAAGATCGATATCCAGGAGCGAGCCCTGGGCACCCTCGAACAGGATATTCTCTCCACGCTTACGGAAATCATGCAGCATGTCAGTCACGTCTGCCGCCATGGGCAAAATTTCCTCGCCCATCTGCTTCAGCTCTTCCAGTGCGGCATCAATGTCCTCAGCCTCTTCCTTGAAGTACTCGGTCAGGATGAAGTTGTGGTATGACATGATCTCCCGGAGCTTCATTTCGAAGTCGGCGGGATTGCACAGATCGCCCAGGCGCAGGCCACGACGGGAAACCTTGTCTTCATAGGCCGGGCCAATACCGCGACCGGTTGTGCCGATCTTGTCGACACCACGAGCCCTTTCACGGGCCTGATCAATTCGAACATGAGTACGCAGAATGATCGGGCACGCCAGACTGATGCGGAGGCGATCGCGAACCGCCACGTCATTGGCTTCCAGCTCGCGCACTTCTTTCAGCAGAGCCTCGGGCGACAGGACAACACCGTTGCCGATGAGGCAATAGACGTGTTGCCGCAGAATGCCGGAAGGAATCAGGTGAAGCGCTGTTTTCTTGCCGTCAATTACCAGGGTATGACCGGCATTGTGCCCGCCCTGGAAGCGGACAACCGCTGCAACCTTGTCGGTCAGCAGGTCAACAATCTTACCCTTGCCTTCATCACCCCACTGGGTGCCCAGCACAACAACATTTTTACCCATGATTCTCTCTCAATGCGGCTGCCCCGCAGGACAGGCGTTTCGCAAGTTTACCTGTAAATGAATTCACCGAGGCCCCGGGGGCATCAGCCCAGCTTCTGCACAACCCATTGGCCACTCTGTTTGACCAGCTCACGGTCACAGCCTCTGGCGGCAGGGTTAACGCCCTCGTCTTCGGGAAGTGCACGAACAACGGTTTCCGTCATTCTCAGACCGGAGATCACGCCTTCCAGGGCGGGGTCGTCATCCGCCGGCGCCCAGACAGCACCGGCACTGCGAGTCACGCGCTCGCCAAGAGAGACGAGCGAGCGAATATCAAGACTGAACCCCGTTGCCGGGCGGGCGCGGCCAAAGTCACTTCCAATCGCATCATAACGGCCACCCTTGGCCACGGAATCGCCGTGGCCCGGCACGTAGGCTGCAAACACCAGGCCCGTGTGGTAGTTGTAGCCACGAAGCTCACAGAAATCGAATCCGAAGCTGATATCCGGGTAATCCCTTCCCAGCATTTCAGACACACGCCCAAGCTGGTCGAGTGCCGCGTCCAGGCTGTCAGAGGCACCCTGCAGGATCCGACGGGCCTCGTTCAAGGCTTCCGGGCCACCACTGACCCGGGCAAGCTCACGCAAACGAGCACCCGCAGAGCCTGGAGGGCATTGACCCAACAGTTGATCAAGCTCCGGCACCGATTTGCGGGCCATGGCGTCAAAAATGGCGCTCTCCGTATCCCGATCAAAATCCGCCTCGCCGATCAGACTCTCATAGATGGCAACATGAGCCAGATCCAGATGGATACGGGGCAAGCCGGCAACCCTGAGGGTTTCCAGCATCAGGCTGATCACTTCCATATCCGCTGCTTCGGAGCCACTGCCAAACAGTTCGCAGCCGGCCTGAATCGGTGTTCGACCTGTCAGCATATGCCTTGGGCGGGTGTGGAGTACGTGCCCTGCATAGCAAAGACGGGTGATCCCTTCCTGGCCCAGGGTATGGGCATCAATGCGCGCCGCCTGAGGCGTCATATCGGCGCGAACACCCATCATCCGCCCGGTCAACTGATCGGTGAGCTTGAAGGTCTGAAGCTCCAGATCGTTTCCGGTTCCGGTAAACAGGGATTCGAGATATTCAATGAGCGGTGGGATTACCAGCTGGTAGCCCCAGCGCTGGCAGGTATCCATTACATCCCGACGCAGGGATTCGATCCGTCCGGCCAGCGGGGGAAGAATATCCTCTACCCCGTCTGGCAGTAACCAGCGATCAGATACTGTCATGAGATTCCGTTGTCCGTTATATCCGCACCGGCACAGTCGGCTGGGGGATCACACAGGATTTAAGGCGGCACTCGGCAAAAGCCCTACACAAAACCGGCAGAATTTTACACGGTTGCCGGGCACAAAAAAACCGGAATACAGAGGTATTCCGGTTTTTGGTCTGAACGTGCAGGGTTAACGGGCACCCTGCGGATCGTTCAGGAACTTCATGAACGCGCTGTTGGAATCAATCACCATGATGTCATCCTTGCTCATGAAGGTATTGCGATAAGCCTGCAGGCTTCGGTAGAAGCTGTAGAATTCCGCGTCGGAGCCGTAGGCATCGGCGTAGATTCTGGCCGCTTGACCGTCACCTTCACCCCGGGTTTCTTCTGACTGAGCGAAGGCTTCCGCGAGAATAACGGTTCTCTGACGATCCGCATCGGCGCGAATACCTTCGGCCAACTCCCGACCCCGCGAACGGAATTCCTGAGCCAGTTTCTCACGCTCGGTCGCCATCCGACGGTAGACGTTTTCGCTCACCTGACCCGGGAATTCGATAGCCTTTACACGAATGTCGAGAACCTCGATACCGAATTCGTTCTGGGCAGTCTGGTTTACGCGATCCCGCAGCGTGTGCATCAGCTCATCCCGCTGGCCCGAGACCACTTCGACCATGGTCCGGATACCAAACTCGTCCCGCAGGCCGTTATCAACACGGGAGGACAACAGGGACTGAGCGCGGAACTCGTCACCGCCGGTCGCTCGATAGAACTGGTCCACATCACGGATCTTCCAGGCAATATACGAATCCACATCCAGCGGTTTCTTCTCCACGGTCAGATACTGCCGCGAGGGCAGATCCATGGTGAGAACCCGGATGTCGAATTCACGAACCTGGTCGATGACCGGAACCTTGAAATGGATACCGGCCTGGATATCGGTCTCTACCAGCTCACCGAACCGGAGCAGAACACCCCGATGGGTTTCCGGAATGATGTACACACTGGACAGTACCAGCAGGACAACGATCAGGGCGCCTGCAAGGCCCACTACACCTTTAGGTCCCATAATTATCTGCTCCTCCGAACGGTAGTATCCTGCCTGCTTCGCAGTTCCTGAAGAACCTGATCAGTCAGGGTCTGGATGTCCACGTTGCCCTGGTTGTTGCCGGAGGATGATCCACCGGTACGGGGCAGCGAGCCCTGGGTCAGTCGATCAAGCGGCAGGTACATCATGTTGCCACTGCTCTCCGTATCAACCAGGATCTTGCTGCTGTTAGCAAGGACTTCTTCGACCGTCTGTAAGTACAAACGTTCGCGAGTGACTGTCGGAGACATCTGATAGACGGCCAGTAGCTCAAGGAAACGCGAGGTCTCACCACGGGCCCGCTCGATCACCTCTTCCTTGTAGGCGTTGGCTTCTTCGATCATGCGCTGGGCCTCACCACGAGCCTCCGGAACGATCCGGTTGCGGTAGGTTTCAGCTTCTTCCTTCACCCGCTGCTCGTCCTCACGGGCCCTCTGGACTTCACGGAAGGCATCCTGGACCGCTGGTGGTGGCTGGGTGCTTTCAACGTTAACCCGCACCAACTCCAGACCAGTGCCGTATTCCCGCAGGAACATCTGGAGCCTTTGCTCGACCCGCACGGCCAGTTCTGCACGACCTTCGGTCAGTACGTCGTCGAGTGTCGAGCTACCGACCTCGTGACGGATCGCACTATCCGTTGCAAAGGCCAGCGCCTGGTTGGAGTCACGCACATTCAGCACGTAGGCTTCTGCGTCGCCAACGCGGTACTGCACCTGGAGGTCAACCGTTACCAGGTTTTCGTCCTGGGTCAGCATCTGGCCACTGGACTCAGCGGTACGCACGTTAGTCACGCGGACCTTGGTGACGCTATCGATCAGTGGCACCTTGAATCTCAGGCCAGGATTCTCGGTCTGGTGGTATTCACCGAAACGGAGAACCACCGCCCGCTCCTGTTCGTCCACGGTATAGAAGGACTGGAAGATGACATAGCCGACCACCAGTATGGCTGCCAGTGCGAGAATCGCACCAAAACCACCGGCGCTGCCGCCGCTACTGCCACCGCTGCCGCCGGACTTGCCACCCTTGCCGCCCAGCATCTTGTTGAGCTTGTCGAGACCTTTTTTCAGCGCCTCATCGAGGTCTGGCGGCCCCTGATCATTGCCGCGTCGACCACCACCGGTACCCCAGGGGTCATTGTCGTTACGGTTTCCACCCGGTTCGTTCCAGGCCATAGTGCTCTCCGTTACTGACTTATAAATAGAATGACTGCAAATACTAGGGATTTATCTCCGCCCCGGCAATAGCCGCTGCGGTTTCAGGCGTGACCCACGTCCAGCCTGACTGACTTTTCATTCACACCGGCGCGGCTCAGCAGCTGATGCCAATCCCGGTTCTGCAGGCGCACCTCAACCACCGTGTCGCCGGTATCCCGGTATTCCTCGCTGATCACCGATCCTGCCTCATGCAAAAGTGCACGCAGTTTGCCATCCGCGGGACCCAGCAGGACAAAGTGGTGAACGACGTCTTCGGCCACACGCTCCACGATCGCATCGAACAAGCCGTCCAGGCCTTCGCCAGTAACCGCGGAAACCCACGCTCTCACCGGGATACCCTCTTCGTTGCGCTCAACCCGAGGCGTGAAATTTTCAAGCAGATCAATCTTGTTGAACACCTGCAGCATGGGAATGTCGTCCGCCCCGATCTCCGCAAGCACTTCCTCAACCTGCTCAATGTTCTCCTCGCGGCGCGGGTCATGGCTGTCGATGATGTGAAGCAGCAGCGTCGCCTGCGTTGTTTCCTCAAGCGTCGCCCGGAACGCCTCAACCAGCATGTGCGGCAGATGCCGGATGAAGCCCACGGTGTCCGCCATTACGACCGGCCCGACATCCGGAAGTTCCAGCCGCCGCAACGTCGGATCCAGCGTGGCGAACAGCTGGTCTGCAGCATATACGGAGGAAGTGGTAATACGGTTGAATAAAGTGGATTTACCGGCGTTGGTATATCCAACCAGCGATACGGTGGGGATGTCAGCCCGCTGACGGGCCCTGCGGCCCTGGTTGCGCTGGCGACGAACCTTTTCCAGACGCTTGTGGATAGACTTGATGCGCTCCCGCAAGAGCCGGCGGTCGGTTTCCAGCTGGGTTTCACCAGGCCCGCGCAGCCCGATACCACCTTTCTGTCGCTCAAGGTGGGTCCAGCCCCGAACCAGTCGCGTGGACATATGCTCGAGCTGCGCCAACTCTACCTGAAGCTTACCTTCGTGAGTCCGTGCCCGCTGAGCGAAGATATCAAGAATCACACCGGTGCGGTCCAGCACACGGCACTTGAGCTCGTGCTCAATGTTGCGCTCCTGGCGTGGGCTCAGGGCATGGTTGAACAACACCACATCCGCTTCGTTCGCCGCTACTGCATCACGAATTTCTTCCAGCTTGCCCTCACCAACGAAAAATCTGGGGCTGGGCTGCTTGCGGGACCCGGTAACGGTTGAGACAGGCTCAACACCGGCAGAAGTGACCAGCTCCCGGAACTCACCGGGGTCTTCGGTACCATCGTGGGCAGTAAAATCGATGTGGACGAGGACCGCGCGCTCACCGACATCAGGACGTTCAAACAATTGGCATCAACTCCGGGGTAAACACATGATGAGGGTCATAAAAACAAACACCCGCAGCCACAAGACCCCTTGTCGGGATCCTCTGGAACGCGGGTGGCAAGATCGGGAAACGGATGGATCAGTCTTCAGACTCGCCCTCTCCTCCCGGAGCCTGCTGCGGAATGCGGACATTTCGGGCAGGAACCACAGTGGAAATAGCGTGCTTGTAGACCATCTGGCTGACAGTATTTTTCAGCAAAATCACGAACTGGTCGAAAGACTCAATCTGGCCCTGAAGCTTGATACCGTTGACCAGAAAGATGGAAACCGGAATGCGTTCCTTGCGCAATGCATTGAGGTAAGGGTCTTGTAACGAATGCCCTTTTGACATGTGTTTTCTCCTGTTTTTAGTAAATGCAGATCGTCATTTGTCAAAATTAAATGTGGTGCGAAGTCGGATTTTTTTCAAGGCTACCTCAGCGATATGTTTGTCGCCGCTGTCCAGCCAGTCCACATCTGACCACTTGCGCAACCAGGTCAACTGCCGCTTCGCCAGTTGGCGTGTTGCTGCCACTCCCTTGCTGACAAATGTCTCGTAGTCGTCTTCCCCGGACAAATAGCTCCAGGCCTGGCGATATCCGACACAACGCATGGAAGGGAGATCAGGGTGCAGGTCGTCCCGGATCATCAGAGCCCGAACTTCATCAACGAACCCCGCCTCCAGCATTTTTAGAAACCGCAGGCGAATCCGCTCATGAAGCACCCGCCGCTCAGGCGGCGTCACGGCAAGTTGAATTACAGTATACGGAAGCAAAGATGTTTCGTCTGCCTGCCAGCGAGTGAAATAGGTGTAATCCTCAATGTCGCCGACCTGCGCCACTGCCGTCGTTTGCTCACAGCCACCCTGATCGGCTCGCCAGAACTCCGAAATCGGCTTGCCGGTAAGGCGCAATACCTCCAGGGCCCGCATCAGACGCTGCCGGTTGTTCGGATGGATCCGCTCGGCTGCCACCGGATCACTGGCCCGCAGCTCTTCATGCAAAGCCTCCCAACCCCGCTCCTCTGCCTCCTGCTCCAGCGCCCGTCGTACGTCGGGGCTGGCCGATGGCAGACCGGACATTCCATGCAGCAACGCTTTGAAATACATCATGGTGCCGCCGACTAGAAGCGGGATCCTGCCTGCGGCCGTTATTTCGGCCATGGCGGTCAGCGCGTCCCGACGGAAATCCGCAGCGGAGTATGTTTCCGCCGGATCGCAGATATCAATCAGCCTGTGGGGCGCCCGCGCGAGCTCTGCGGCCGTGGGTTTGGCCGTTCCGATATCCATACCCCGATAGATCATTGCGGAATCTACGCTGATGATGTCGCAAGGCAGGTGGTCGCAGAGCGCCATGGCCAGGTCTGTCTTTCCGGAAGCCGTGGGCCCCATCAGAAAGATGGCAGGAGGCAGTGACACCTCAGCGCCCCCGGAGAAACAGCTTGTCCAGCTCAGACATGGTCACCAGGGTCCATGTCGGCCGGCCATGGTTGCACTGGCCACTGCGCTCGGTCGCCTCCATGTCCCTGAGCAGCGAATTCATCTCCGGAATGGTCAACTGCCGGTTGGCACGCACTGAACCATGGCATGCCATGGTGCCGAGCAGCTCATGCGTCACCGCCTCGACACGATCACTCTGACCGTGCTCAATGAGATCCGCCAGAACGTCACGCACCAGCTGTTCTGTGTCAGCACCCCGCAGAAGCGCGGGCACCTGCCGCACAGCGAGGGTTTCCGGACCAATCCGCTCAATCTGGAGACCAAGCTTCTGCAGTTCTTCACCGTGACTCTCGGTCAGGGCGGCTTCTTTCTGGCTGACCGCCAGCGACAGCGGCACCAGCAACGGCTGGCTTTTAAGGTCCTGCTCGGCAAGCGCCCGCTTCATTCGCTCATAGGTAATGCGCTCGTGGGCCGCGTGCATGTCCACAACAATGAGCCCCGCACGACCCTGGGCAAGAATATAGATCCCGTGCAGCTGGGCGATGGCATATCCGAGCGGCGGCTCCTGGTCACTGTCTGCAGGCGGTGTTGGCATTGGTGTGGCGGCGCGATCGCTTACGGGCATAGCCTGCTGTCCGTCGCTTCCGCCACCGGCATTCAGGGACTGATAAAACGCCATCTGATCGCTGGCGCGCCACTCCTGTTGGGGCTGCGACTGTCCGCCAAAGCCGGCGCCTGAGCTGCCGGGGTAACCATAGCTGGATACCGATGGCTGGCCGTTCCAGCCCGCCTCTGCAGAGGCACCGGTGGACGGAACGGCTTCCTGACCCTGGGTGACTGCTTCGCGACCAAAGGACTGCGCCACCGCGCCGCGGAAATGATCGTCCGGCCGGACATCGGCCAGCGCCTTGTGCAGGGTTCTGAAGATGAAATCGTGAACCAGCCGACCATCCCGGAACCGGACCTCGTGCTTGGTCGGGTGGACGTTTACATCGACGGTGGCGGGGTCGACTTCCAGATACAATACAAACGCCGGGTGCCGGTTATTGTAGAGTACATCCCGATAGGCCTGGCGCACGGCATGAGCTACCAGGCGGTCACGAATAACGCGGCCGTTGACGAAAAAATACTGAAGATCGGCCTGGCTGCGCGAAAATGTGGGAAGAGCGACCCAACCCCAGAGGCGCAGCCCGGTGGCCTCCGCATCAATAACCACCGCGTTATCGATAAACTGCTGGCCGCACAGGGATCCAATCCGACGCTCGCGATCGAGGGCCGATTCCGCTGGCCTGAGGCTTTGAACGACACGCTGGTTATGGCGCAACGTGAAGCCAGCATCGAAACGGCTCAGCGCCTGGCGCCGCACACATTCTTCGACGTGATTGAATTCTGTCTTTTCAGTACGCAGGAATTTGCGGCGAGCCGGGGTGTTAAAAAACAGGTCGCGCACTTCAACGGTCGTTCCGACCGGATGCGCTGCAGGCGAAATTCTCGCGTCCATTTCCCGGCCCTCGACCTCGACCCGAGAGGCCGCTTCCTGCGACTCGGTCCTTGAGGTCAGGGTAAGACGAGAGACAGAGCTGATACTGGCAAGCGCTTCTCCCCGGAAACCCAGGGACGCCACGGCTTCCAGATCGTCCAGACTGGCAATCTTGCTGGTCGCATGGCGGCTTAGCGCCAGGGGAAGATCGTCTTCCTCAATACCACTGCCGTCATCCCGAACTCGAATCAGCTTGACGCCGCCCTGCTCCACCTCAACATCGACGCGGTTGGCGCCGGCATCCAGGGCATTTTCAACCAGTTCTTTGACGACAGACGCGGGGCGCTCAACCACCTCACCCGCGGCAATCTGGTTCGCGAGCCGCGGTGACAGCAATCGAATGGGGGGCATGTTACAGAAAAACCTCTTGATCAGGACGCGGGAATACGAATGGTTTGCCCTACCATAACACGGTCGTCCCGAAGGTCGTTAAACTGCATCAGCTCACTGACGGTCGTCTGATTTTTCCGGGCCACGCCGGATAGCGTGTCTCCACGCTGTATCCGATAGTGGCTGATGCTGTTTCCACCCTGGCGATTCTGTTTTTGCCACGCCAGCAGGGTTCCAGGCGGGGGCGTTTTCTGGAAGTAGTCATCTATGCCTTTCATGATGGCGCCGGCCAGCTTGTTGCGATACCACTCAGTGGCCAGGTTTTTCTCTTCCTGGGGATTCGATACGAAGCCTGCTTCCACGAGGATGGAGGGAATATCCGGTGATTTCAGAACCGCAAAAGCGGCCTGCTCAACGCCAGGCTTGTGCAACTTCGCCACGCCGCCCAATTTGCCCAGGACCGAACTGCCAACCCCCAGACTGGCGTTGATACTGGCCGTCATGGAGAGGTCCAGCAGAACACCGGCAAGCATGTCGTCACGGCCATCGAGGGACAGCCCGCCGGCACCACCGATCAGATCCGACCGGTTCTCACTATTGGCCAGCCAACGGGCGGTTTCACTGGTGGCGCCGCGTTGGGAAAGGGCGAAGACCGAGGCACCTTTGGGTTGTGGTGTACGGAAGGCGTCGGCATGGACCGAGACGAACAGGTCAGCGTTGTATTTCCTGGCCAGAATCGTGCGATTGCGAAGGCCAATGTAGTAGTCCCCGGTTCTGGTCAGCTTGGCGGTATAACCCGGCCGATCATTGATGAGGTTGGCCAGGGTTTTCGCCATTTTCAGAACCACATCCTTTTCACGGGTTCCCCGCGGACCAATAGCACCCGGATCTTCCCCGCCGTGCCCGGCATCAATGACCACAATAACGTCCCGCTTTCCGGATGAATCCTGGGTCACGGTGGGCGTTGTCGCCTTTTCCAGCCGGCTACCGCTTTCATCAATCAGGTCGACCACCAGTCTGTGGCCGTACTGCTGATTCGGCTCGAGCTGAAAACTCCGCGGTTTGATGTCAGCCTTGAGATCCAGAACGACGCGCAAATCGGTGCCGTTTCTGGGGGCGCTGCGGATTCGCTTGATCGGACTGCCGGAAAGGTCCAGACCGGAAAAATCGGTCTTCAGGTTGGCATTCTTGAGATCGATCACCAGCCGCGCCGGGCCGCTCAGGGAGAAAATGTTGTGCTCCACCTGCCCGCCAGTGTCCAGAACCAGCCGGGTATGATCGGGCGCGGGCCAGATACGGGCACTCTCAACCTGTGTCGCCGCCGAACCGTGAAACGCCAATGTCATAAGCAATAGCGCAATCGGCCAGACCAGTTGTTTACTCAGCTTTGCACAATTCATAAAGCTTACCTGCCAGTTTATTCCCGGTTCCGGGCTCACTATGACGCCGGACCAATCAACTCCAGTTCGTTCAGCACCCCGGCGCCCAGCTCTGAGCGGGCCCTGAGGACTACAGAGCGCCCCTCTCCCCGGGTTTCGAGATGAACCTCCAGGTCCGGCTCGGGCAATATGCCCTTGCCTCTCTCGGGCCACTCGATCAGGCACAGGTTTTCGGCGGAAAAATAATCGCGGATGCCCATGTATTCCAGTTCTTCGGCGTCGCCCAGGCGATAAAGATCAAAATGGTATGTCGGTGGATTCAGAGTCTCGTAGGGCTCTACCAGGGTATAGGTCGGGCTCTTTACGGCCCCCTCATGACCCAATCCGCGCATGACGCCCCGACTGATGGTGGTTTTACCCATGCCAAGCTCACCATCCAGATAAACAACCAGGCCATGGCCAGATTCCACGACGGTTCTGGCCAGCTCCCGACCGAGATGCTCGGTTTCGGCCTCGTTCTCCAGAAAAACCCGACGCTCGTTACCCATTATGCTCATAACGATTCAGCCCCCGGACTCCTTTCAGATTCCCGAAACACCAACGGCAGCGCATCGATGACATCGGTCGGTATCAGCCCGATAAACCCCGTGGTTCTCGCAGCACGGTCAGCCGCAGCAAGGTGCACGGATGCACCCAGCACGGCCGCTTTCTGTCCGTCGCCAATCTGAGCCAGAACAGCCGCAACAATACCTGAGAGCACATCTCCCATTCCGCCAGTCGCCATTCCGGGATTGCTGCCACTGATGATATCCAGGCCACCGTCCTCAGACGCGACAACGGTGCCGGCGCCTTTCAAAAGCACCGTGCCGCCGTACAGCGCCTGCAGATTTCTGGCGGCG
>NZ_DDOI01000053.1:31329-39896 GCF_002341575.1 Marinobacter sp. UBA2498
CTCGGGCACCAGGCAATTCAGCAACCTGGCCGCCTCGCCCGGATGAGGAGTCAGGATGTGATTATCCGCTGGGATGGCTACCCGACCAGACAAAAGGTTCAGCGCATCCGCATCCAGCACCCGCGGCTTGCCGCTGGCAACCACCTGCTCGAGCATCTGCTGGCCCCAGGCGCTTCGCCCGATACCCGGGCCACACACGACAACCGAGGCAGCATCAAGCAACGTCGGCAACTCCGAGCCATGGATCAGGCCATGAACCATGACGGATGGACATCTTGCCAGGGCCGCTGTCACATGCTCGGGGCGGGTCGCCAACGACACGAGCCCGGCACCCGATCGCGCCGCAGCCTCTGCCGCCAGCAGACCGGCCCCACCGAAGCCGCGATCACCCGCAACCACCAGCACATGCCCGAATCTTCCCTTATGGGCGTTGGCAGGCCGGGGTGGTAGCCAGGGCATCACAGAACCCCAGTCACGACGGCGGGCGATGGGCTTCTGGCCGCTACCGGGGATACCCTCGTCGGTATCCAGAGATTCGAAAACCACCTCGCCGCACACTGCTGCACCTTGCCCCGTGAACAAGCCAGCCTTGAGCCCGATAAAGGTCACTGTCCTGGCCGCATTAACCACATCCCCCTCGGCCGCTCCCGTGGTCGCATTAAGCCCGGAGGGCAGATCCACTGCAAGGACAGGCGCTAAAGCGCTGTTACACCGGCTTATCAGAGTCGCAAACGGTTCCCGGGGGGCACCGGACACGCCAGTACCGAGCATGGCATCAACAATCAGGCCCGCGCTGGCAAACAGATCGTCCAGCGATGACTCGCCGAGAGCCTCGAGGTCAAGAACATCTACACCGTCCGCCAGGGCCTTTTGCCAGGCTTTACGGGCGTCGCCGGACAATTTGCCGGTTGGCGCAACCGCGACACAGCTGACGTCCAGATCGTGCCTTTTCGCACTTGCCGCGACCAGGTAACCGTCACCACCGTTGTTACCCGCACCGCACAGGACCAGCACCGAGCCGCAGTTTGGCCAATGCCGTACCAGGCAGCGAAAAGCGGCGTGGGCGGCGGACTGCATCAGTTCAAAACCATCAACACCTTGCTGATCAATCACATAGCGATCGATCTGCCTCACCGCATCGGCGGAAAACAGTGCGTCTGGTAGACTGTGCCCAGCGGACGGCGGCATGAACCTTTGCTCCCGTTACAGAAACCGGTTTAAGAAAATTGGCCAGATACCTGTAAAGCATAGCAAAACAGTAGAAAAGGTCATAACTTAATCAGATTAAATATCCGTACACGGGTTCAGCACCGAATTCCAGCATCGGCAGTCACTATGAGCACCACAGCAACCTGTACCACGACACACCCGGAACTTGCGGATCTGCCGTCGCTCATCCGCCGGTGGGCAGCTGAATTCGGGTTTGCCGATGTGGGCATTACCAACGCGGACACGGGCGAGCACGCCGACCATCTGAAGGACTGGCTTGCGGCAGGTTACCAGGGCGAGATGGATTACATGGCCCACCACGGTGACAAGCGCTATACGCCTGCCTCTCTGGCGCCGGGCACCACGCGGGTTATATCCGTGAGAATGGACTATTTGCCCTCACCAGACAGTCCGAAAGAAGCGCTTACTAACCGGGAGGGTGCTTATGTCACGCGTTATGCGCTGGGTCGGGATTACCATAAACTGATCCGTAAGCGTCTTGCACAGCTGGCAGCGAAGATTGATGAGGCCGTTAGCGGATACGATTACCGGGCTTTTGTAGACAGCGCTCCGGTGCTGGAACGCGCACTGGCGCAGAGAGCAGGCCTCGGCTGGATCGGCAAGAACAATATGCTGATTCACCCGAAGGCCGGCTCGTTCTTTTTCCTCGGGGAAATCTTCACCAGCGCCCCCCTGCCCATTGATGAACCCTTTGAAACGGATCATTGCGGCAGCTGTTCGGCCTGCCTCGACCTTTGCCCGACGGACGCCTTTGTTGGCTCGCACAAGCTTGATGCCCGGCGTTGCATCAGCTATCTAACCATCGAGCTAAAAGGGAGTATCCCAGAGGAACTCCGGCCGCTGATGGGCAACCGGGTTTTCGGTTGCGATGACTGCCAGTTGGTGTGTCCATGGCAGAAGTTCAGCAAACCAACCAGCGAAAAGGACTTTCAACCGAGGCACGGACTGGACAACAGCTCCCTGGCAGAGCTTTTTCTCTGGACCAAGGAGCAATTCCTCAAACGCACCGAGGGCTCTGCAATTCGGCGAACAGGCTACGAGGGCTGGCTCCGCAACCTGGCGGTCGGGCTGGGCAATGCGCCGTCAACCATTCCGGTAATTGAGGCCCTGAAAAAGCGCGCGGACCACCCTTCCGAGATGGTCCGCGAGCACGTCCAGTGGGCTCTGAAGCGGCATGGCCTATAGCTTGAAGAACTGTTCCCGGTAATGACGCAGTTCGTTGATGGAGTCCCGGATGTCGTCGAGTGCAAGGTGGCTACCTTTCTTTTTTACGCCGGCGAGGACATCCGGGCGCCAGCGGCGGGCAAGTTCTTTCACTGTGGATACATCGAGATTCCGGTAATGGAAGAAGTCTTCCAGTTCGGGCATGTATTTGACGAGGAACCGGCGATCCTGGCCAATGCTGTTGCCGCACAGGGGTGACTGGCCCTTTTCTACGTGTTTTTTCAGGAATTCGATGGTCTGCTGTTCGGCTTGAGACTCGGAGATATCGCTTTCCTGAACGCGCTTGGTGAGTCCGCTTTCACCATGGGTACGGGTACACCATTCGTCCATGGAATCCAGAAAGGATTGTGGCTGATGGACGGCAATAACCGGTCCTTCCGCGACAATATTGAGTTCCGAATCGGTGATAATTGTGGCCATTTCGATGATCCGTTCTTTTTCCGGATCCAGGCCTGTCATTTCCAGATCGATCCAAACGAGGCGATTGCCTTCTGCCATTTTGTTACCAACCTTCTAAGTGCGGTGATAGTGGGGCTGGGTCCGGCTTTCCGGAAACCGCTACGAGCACATCCATGTGCGCATGGCGTCGGCCATCCATGGCCGCCGACATTTCCGGAAAGCCGGACCCAGCCCCACTGCGAAATCAGGTGATATACCTTGAACGTCTCGGCATTGCCCAAGCCGAGTAGCTACGATTGCAGTATGATGGCACACCAAGGGCGAAACTTTCATCTGGTTATCCGGGACATAAATGGCAAAACGGCGACTGAACAAACAGCAGCAATTCCGCATCAAGAAAGTCCAGGAGGAGCGTGCGGCCCGGGCGGCGCGCAAGGAGAAGAAGGTTCAGGAGCAGGCCGACGCCGGCGAGCTCGGGCCAGAGCAGGAAGGGCTGGTTATTGCTCACTACGGGCAACAGCTGGATGTCGAAGCGCTTGAAGGCGACCAGGAAGGCGATGTGGTTCGCTGCTTTGTTCGGGCCAACATTGATAGCCTGGTAACTGGCGACAAGGTTGTCTGGCGGCCGGGGAAGAATGAGACGGGCGTTATCGTTGCCCGCAGTGAGCGCCGCAATCTGCTGCAGCGGCCGGATAATTTTGGTGCCCTGAAGCCGGTGGCCGCAAACATTGATCATATTATTCTTGTGATTGCGCCGGAGCCGGAACCTCACGATAACCTGATTGACCGGTATCTGGTGGCATCCGAGATCACAGACATTCCGGCAGTGATTCTGTTGAACAAGACCGATCTGATCACCGACAGCAACCGGGAGTACATCGACGCGCTTCTGGGCCGGTATGAGGCACTGGGCTATGAGGTGGTTCGAACGTCTGCCGCTGAGTCCGGTGCTAAACCTTCGCCAGAGGTTGAGGCACTGGTGAAAGATCAGACCAGCGTATTCGTCGGGCAATCCGGGGTGGGCAAGTCATCCATTATCCAGACTCTGATGCCCGATGAGGCCATTCGCGTGGGGGCTGTGTCTGAGAGCACCGGCAAGGGGATTCACACGACAACCACGGCTAAACTGTTCCACCTGCCGCTCGGAGGCGATCTGATTGACTCGCCGGGGATCCGTGAGTTCGGGCTCTGGCATATGACAGCGCAGGAGATCGAGTATGGCTTTCGGGAAATTCGGGAGGTGATCGGCACCTGCAAGTTCCGCAACTGCCGGCACATGGGTGACCCCGGTTGCGCCATCGACAGAGCTGCGGAGGAAGGGAAAATCAGCCCGGAGCGGCTGAAAAGCTTTCACCGGATTCTTCAGGATATGACGGAGCAGCAGGCCCGCGGTCTAAAACTGGAATGACTATCCCAGCGCTACCAGTTTAGCTCTCCTGGCGCCGGCTCTTCTTGTTCCTCCAGCCATTCGCCGCTTTCCAGGCGCTCACGGGCCTCCTCTTGCTCGTCTTCGGCCGGCTTGGTGAGGTCGATGAGAGGTTCATCGTACCGGCCAGCACTTGTCTGTATGTTATCGACGGTTTTCTTGTTCAGGACGATGATGGATATGCGGCGGTTCACCGGCGCATTCGGGTCATCCTTGTCGAACAGCACGGAATCGCTCAGCCCCACAACGCGGGCAATTTGCTGCTGACGCACGCCCCCGGCAACAAGCGCCCTACGGGCCGTGTTTGCGCGGTCTGCCGACAACTCCCAGTTGGTGTAACCAGGCCGGCCGTTAAACGGTGTCGAGTCGGTATGGCCGGTAATGCTGAGCTTGTTGTTAACTGAACCCAGAGTCTTCGCAAGCTCAAACAGAATGTCTTGAGAGTAGTACTTGAGTTCTGCCCGCCCGCTGTCAAACATGGGGCGGTTGGAACGATCGACAACCTGGATGCGCAAACCTTCGTCGGTAATATCGAGCAACAGTTGGTCCTTGAATTCCTGCAAGGTTGCATCCTGTTTGATCTGTTCCTTCAACTCTTGGAACAGCTCACGCATCCGTCGCTGCTCCAGAGTTTCGGAGAGCTCATCGACCATCTCGTCTTCAATCTGGATCTGGCTGGATTCAATATCCGGGCTTGCCTCATTGACCACCGAAGCACTGCCCTCAAGATCAACTGGATTGGGCGAGCCGCCCTCGGTAAAGCCGACAGGATCCCGGAAATAACCCTCTACCGCTTTCTTCTGTTCCGGAGAAGCCGTCGCGGTTAACCAGAGCACCAGAAAGAACGCCATCATCGCAGTCGCGAAATCGGCAAACGCGACCTTCCAGGAGCCACCGTGATGGCCACCTGCAACAACCTTTTTCCGTTTGATGATGATCGGCTGTTCTTCCACGAATCGGCTCCGGGTTCAGATGAGGGCGGTGTTACTTGGAACGAACGTGATCATTAAGCTCCTGGAACCCAGGGCGCTTATCCGTGGGCAACGCCTTGCGGCCAAACTCAATGGCCATCTGGGGTGCTTGCCCGGAAACCGTCGCCACAATCGCTGATTTGACGCACTCGTAAGCCTTCAGCTCATACTTCGCAGCGTGTTCCATGGCGATAGAAGCAGGACCCACAAAACCATACCCCATGAAAATACCCAGAAAGGTACCCACCAGTGCTGCAGCCACACTGAGACCAATCTTTTCCGGGCCTTCAGTGAGAAAGTTCATGGTAATTACGATACCCAGTACCGCAGCAACGATACCGAGCCCCGGCAGCGCATCGGCGATTTTGTTGACCGCGTGGGCCGGCTCTTCAAGTTCGTGCTGGCGACTGTCGATCTCATTCTCCATCATGCCTTCGAGTTCGTGGGTCGCCATATTTCCGGAGCTGATGATCCTCAGGTAGTCAGTGATGAATGCCAACAATTCTTTGGATTTCATTACTGCCGGATATCGACTGAAAATCTGGCTCGCCTCAGGATTGTCAATATCCTCCTCGATCGCCATGACTCCCTGTTTACGGGATTTATCGAAGATCTCGTAGAGCAGACTCAGGAGATCCATGTAGAAAGCCTTTTTGTAGGGCGAGCCTGTGAGCAACTGAAGGCTTTTTCCAAAGACCTCCTTAACAGTGTGCACAGGGTTGGCAATGATAAAAGAGCCCAGAGCCGCGCCGAAAATAATCAGCACCTCAGTTGGCTGCCACAGAACGGCCAGATTGCCCCCATGCAGTACATAGCCGGTGAGCACACTGGCCATAACAATAATCGAACCGACGATCAGCAACATAAAGTCTTAGCACGCCTCGTTTTTTGGTTATCGGCCGGGGCCGGAAGCTGTCATGCAAAAAGTGAACTGATAATAGCAAGGCCACGCCATAACCGCGAAGCCATGAAACAATTTCTATACAGGTAGCAGTCTTTGGTAAACTTCGCGCCTTTGAGCGCAAAGGATCACATCTAATGTTCGACAAGCTTTTTGTTCTTAGTCAGTACGTCACGCCGCAACTGGGGGTATCCAACCTCGCCGGCCGTCTGGCGGACAATGACCGCTCCCCTGCGCTCAAGAACCGGGTTATAAAATGGTTTATCGGCCGCTATGGCGTTGACATGAGCGAAGCCGCCGAGCCTAACCCTGAAGCCTACGCCACGTTCAACGATTTCTTCACCCGGGAGCTGAAGCCTGGCATCCGCCCCCTGGCGGACGGCGAAAAAACCCTGGTCAGCCCCGTTGACGGCGCCATCAGCCAGCTCGGCCAGGTCACCGGAGACCGGGTTTTCCAGGCAAAGGGCCAGTCGTTCAGCCTGAGCGAGCTGCTCGGTGGCGAAGAGGCGACCACAGCCCCGTTTGCCGATGGCGAATTTTCTACAATCTACCTCTCGCCCAAGGACTATCACCGGATCCACATGCCGATGGCCGGCACGCTTCGACAGATGATCCATGTTCCCGGCAAGCTTTTTTCGGTCAACCCGGTAACCGCCGAAAATGTCCCGAATCTGTTCGCCCGCAATGAGCGGGTTGTCTGCATCTTCGACACCGCCTCCGGCCCCATGGCCCTGGTACTGGTTGGCGCCATGATTGTCGGCAGCGTGGAAACCCGCTGGGCAGGCGTTGTTGTGCCCGGCAGACGGCAGGTCACATCAACACTGTACGAAGGCGAGCAGGCCATCACCTTCGATAAGGGTGAAGAAATGGGCCGGTTCCGCCTGGGCTCCACTGTGATTGTGGTTATGCCAAAAGGCGCCGTCAGTTGGAACAGCAATCAGGTGGCCGGCAAAACCGTTCGCATGGGCGAGGCGTTCGGCGCCCTGGCGTGATCAAGTTCCGCAGGCTCAAGCCCGCTCGAACGGAAACGCCAAGACCTCACGGATGTCCTGGACTCCCAGCTTGAGCATCAGCAGCCTGTCCAGCCCGAGTGCGACACCGGAGCACTCGGGCAAACCCTGATCAAGCGCAGCGAGAAAAGCCTCATCCAGCTCCATTTCAGGCTTTCCGGATCGGCTGCGAAGCTCGTTATCGGCCTCAAAGCGCAACCTCTGTTCTCTTGGATCGGTCAATTCCCAGTAACCGTTACAAAGCTCCAGACCATCTACATAGAGTTCAAAACGATGCGCGGTCTCATAACCGTTAGACTTCGAAACTCTAGCGAGAGAAGCCTGCGAGGCTGGATATCCCGTTATGAAAACGGGCCTGCCCCGTCCCAGATTCGGCTCCACGGCAAAACTCATCAACAGATCGAGGCAGCCATCCCGACCAAGGTCCGCCAATTGCTCTGGCTCCAGCCACTCCTCACAGCGGCGCATCAGTTCAAGGTCCGTCGCTGCGAACGGGTCAATGTGCGCCCATCGCCTGAGGGCATCGCGATACTGAATGATTTCCGGCCGCTCGCATCCCAGCCAGCCGCAGACAAGGTCCGACACTTCAGCCATGAGCGTCACATCGTCAAAGCCTGTCCGATACCATTCGAGCATGGAGAATTCGGGGTTGTGACGACGCCCCTGTTCGCCATTGCGGAACACCCTGGAGATCTGAAAAATGGATCCACAGCCGGCCGCAAGCAATCGCTTCATGTGGTACTCGGGAGACGTCTGGAGCCACCCGCCTTTGCGTGTGCCGGCAGAAACCTGCGCGGGGATGCCGTCAAGATTGACATCAGTAACGCCACATCGCCCAAGCACCGGGGTTTCGACCTCCAGCACTTCTCGCTTCGCAAAAAAGCCGCGCACAAACGCCAGTTGTTGTGCGCGGCTTTTCAGGGCAGCCTGCGAGGCAGAGGGCTGCCAGACAGGTTCGCGGTTCATGACTGGATCAACTGCTCTTTACCCGGCTCACGTACTCGCCAGAGCGGGTATCCACCTTCAGGACTTCGCCGATGGTGATGAACAGGGGTACGTTGACAACCGCACCGGTAGAGAGTGTTGCCGGCTTGGAACCACCCTGGGCGGTGTCACCTTTCATTCCCGGATCGGTATCGACCACCTCAAGTTCAACGAAGTTGGGGGGCGTTACAGACAGCGGCGAGCCGTTGTAGAGCGTTACCGTATAAACGTCCTGCTCTTTCAGCCACTTCAGCGCGTCGCCAACCGCTTTGGCATCAGCCGGGTACTGCTCGAAGGAACCGTCAGTCAGCATGAAGTGCCAGAATTCACCGTCGGTATAGAGGTATTCCATGTCCTGATCAATGACATCTGCGGCTTCCAGACTTTCGCCGGACTTGAACGTGCGCTCCCAGACCCGGTTG
>NZ_DDOI01000099.1:0-8154 GCF_002341575.1 Marinobacter sp. UBA2498
AGTACCAATGCTGGTTCCGCCGATGAGAACACCGCCAACATTTACGTCCATTACGACATCGTTGACATCGACCCGCAGCACGTCGGTTGCAGTCGACTGGCCGAGGCCATTGCCCTTGTAAACATCGAGGTTCACCTTGGCGAAGCCGACATTGATGCGTTCCGCCTTGGTGTCTCCGACGGTGCCACTGCCATCAAGGTCAGTATCGGCGCTATCAACAACACCATCACCGTTGTAGTCGAAGTTCGCTCCGGCGCCGGTGATGGACATACCGCGCACGCCAACCGCCAGGAAGGGAACGTCGAATTCCATGTTATTTACGGTGAAAGCAGTGTCGATGTTCAGAGAACCGTCGCCAGTGCCACCGAGGCTGGTGGACGCATCTTCAGTGTCAACCCGGATATCCAGCTTGGCCAGCATACCCCAGGCACTGAGGCCAGAGATCAGCGTGGTGCTGTCGGTACCTTCCAGGTTCATTGAGGAGGCCGTGAAGCCCCAGTCAATTGGCAGGCCACTGATCGTGTGAACGGAAATCACAGCGTCGCCGTCGTCCGCCAGGTCGATGTCGATAGACAGATCGTCTAGGAGCTGGCTAGCCGCAGTGTCAGGAGTACCGTCACTGTTAGTATCGAAGATCGGGTTGGCACCTGTGATGAGACCAGCACCACCAAGTTCGATGTCATTAACGGTGAATGAACCGCCACCGATTTCACCAGCAGCACCACCGTTCGTGTCGGTGTACTTGAACTGACCAATGCTGACCTGGGTTTCCAGTTCGATGGTCACACCGGCCTGGCCGGTTACGTTACCCATCGCAGAATCATTCATGGCCGTCAGTTCTGCCTGGGCGGCGAACGGGGCGGCGGCTACCGCTGTAGCAAGTGCAATTTTTTTCAGGCCTTTCATTCTTATCTCCTTATAAACTCATCGTTGTTCTTGTGTGAGTTTTGTATTTTTAGAAGCAGGATCTGTGATCCCACAAATCCATTTAAGATTGTTTTACACTCTGAATCCGTGATTGCACTCACAATTCTCACCCACACCGAAACAAACCGTTACAAAAAGGATTTATTTCACGTTTTGTTCTGCCTATCCCCGCCTTGATCTTCTTCATCACGGCCGTCATAGAAGAGCTCATAGGGTTTTTTCTGGGTACTCGGTTTGCCGAAGGTCAGCTTTCCTCCCGCAAATTGGTAAGGTACGACCTGTAGTCCCGACAGGCCTAGCCGATGCTCATGTTCTATGGCCATAACTCGCGTACCTTTTTCCCCCTCGACGGTGCCCGCATATACGATCGCTGTAGCAAGGATTTTTCCGTGTCGTGCCAGCGACTTTAGTGCGGCTCTGAACATAAGCACCTTCATGGTTGCCGCTGCCTGCTCTCCACTAGCGCCCAGCCGAACCCGCTTAACTTCACCGTCATTCATCATCATCCATGCCGCAGGAATGACTACGCCACTTTGTTCAAGCTCACTACCAACCTCTTCCCGGGCAACTGCAGTCAATTCCTGAATATGCTTGGCTGCCAAAGTAGCGTATTTCTTGATTTCATCCGGGCTAAGCTTCCCGTCAGATAGAGCATTTCGATCGGGTATGTGTTCACCGACCTCGCTCTGAGCCTGAACGCCTACAGGTATGAAAGACAGCATGAACAAAGCGGATAGAAGAATTATCTTAAAGTGCCCCATGATTGTTTTTATCCTTGTATTCTGTCGTTTTGTTGAGGAAGGTCAGTCGTATGTGCAGTAAAATGCAAAAACCTAATTAATTGCCTTCCTTTGACTTTTCATTAGATCAAGGGCTACACGCAGCGGACAACGCCCGTTTTGTGGGCTGTTTATCATTTCTTGAATATCGCGGAGGATACTTGAACCCGGCAACTATGCGGAAACTCACCCAGGAGGCCTACCATCGCCTGCTAAGCCATGCCTGCCGGGAAGCTGATTTCGCCTATATCGGGAGTGTCGGTAACGGCCCGGCCCGAGGAGTTTTCAGCGGTTTCTCTGCCGGGGCTCTCGCCTCAGAAGTGCTCCAATACCCTGTGCCTTCAGATTTCTGCTCCGATCACCTTGCCCAGAGCATGGAAACCCTCGTCCGCCAGTTCCAGATCGAACAGGAACCCAGCCCGGAATGTCTGTCCGGTGGCTGGATTGGCTTCCTCGGCTATGAACTTGGATATGTGCGGGAAGGTCGTCTCAGAGAGCTGTGTCCACCTGTGTGTGCTCCCCTCATGTCTGCAGGTTTCTACCTTTGGACTGCCAGTCATAATCGCAAGACAGATCAATATTGGCTTTGGATTCATCCGGATTGCCCTGATGGGACGCGGGATTTACTGGACCAGTGGCTGGCCACGGACGAGCCCGCCACCACCACTGGATGGTCTATGGTTTCCGGATTTCAGCCCAGGCAAACACCGGCTGCCTTCAAGACGAGCGTAGAAAGGGTTCGCCAATACATCGAAGCCGGTGATTGTTATCAGGCGAATCTGTCCCAGGAATTCTCAGGCCGTTTCGCTGGGGATCCCTGGCGAGCATTCCAGGCGCTCTCGGATGCTAACCCCACGCCCTACAGCGGTTTCATCCGAACTGGCGAAGCATCGATTATCTCGGTCTCCCCCGAACGTTTTCTCGAGATACACGATCGCACCGTAACCACCAGCCCAATTAAGGGCACCAGGCCGAGAGGCAGAACACCGGAAACCGATCTGGCCTATGCCTCTGAACTGGAAGGCTCCGAAAAGGACCTTGCCGAGAACCTGATGATCGTCGATCTTCTCCGCAATGATCTGGGCCTGAACGCGAAACCCGGTAGCGTGAAAGTCGACAAACTCTTTGCTCTTGAGTCCTACAAGAACGTTCATCACCTCGTCAGCCACATTCGCGCGGAACTTGCCGACGGTGTTACGCCGATGAAGGCCCTGTTTGACGCATTCCCGGGTGGTTCCATTACGGGTGCACCCAAGATCCGAGCAATGGAAATCATCCGGGAACTTGAGCCCCACTGGCGCGGCCCCTACTGCGGCTCGATTTTCTATCGCGGACTGGATGGCACGCTGGACAGCAATATTGCGATTCGAACCATGCTGTGTGATGGCGAGGGCACCATTCGGTGCTGGGGCGGTGGCGGCATTGTTGCGGACTCAGATCCCGAGGCTGAATATCAGGAGACGCTCGCAAAAGTCGGGTCTTTAATGCGGTTTCTGGAAGAATTGGTGATTGAGTGAACTGAATCCAGGTAAACATGGGGTCAGAAGAAAGCGTTCTTCTGACCCCGTTTTCAGTTTTCCATTCAGGCGCTATGGATCGCACTGGCCTTGAGAAACTCCTGCCTGAGATCGTCAAAGTTATGTACCGCAGGGAACTGCGGGAACTCGTCGATTACGTTCTGCGGAGCGTGGAAAAGAATACCGGCTTCGGCCTGCCCCAGCATGGTGGTGTCGTTGTATGAATCACCGGCAGCAATCACGCGGTAATTCAGCAACTGGAATGCCCTCACGGACTGTCGCTTAGGGTCGCGCTGGCGCAGCAGGTAGTTGGTGATCTGGCCGTCGTCTGCAACTTCCAGCTTGTGACAAAGCAGTGCCGGATAACCCAGCTTCTTCATCAGGGGCATGGCGAATTCGTAGAAGGTGTCGGACAGAATCACAACCTGAAAACGCTCGCGCAGCCAATCCAGAAACTCCCGGGCGCCGGGCAGCGGGTCCAGCTCGCCAATCACTTCCTGGATTTGCGGAAGGCCATAGCCGTGCTGGTCCAGCAGCTTGAGGCGCTGCTTCATCAACACGTCATAATCCGGAATATCGCGGGTGGTCGCCTTGAGCTCTTCAATGCCGGTCTTTTCGGCGAACGCGATCCAGATCTCCGGGATCAATACTCCTTCAAGGTCAAGGCATGCCAGTTCCACAACGATCTCCTGCTTTGATTGGTAAAGGGCCAGGACGGTCAATCCGCCTGCCTGTATTCGGTGCGTATGATAAGAAAAACCGGCCAGGATTGCATCGGGGAAGTGTAAACCCGTGCTTTTAAACGCGGAATAACCATATAGATCGTCATTCCTTCAGGGTATGAGGCATTTAATGGTAGCCTTTTCGGTCAGTTAGATACCCTTGCACATCCATAGAAGGCAATGCCGGGCCATGACCGATATTCAAACCCTGCGGGAAGAGCTCGAAGGCCAGAGCCCCCGTTCGATTCTCAAAGCCGCGCTGCAGCAATACGATAACATCGCCATCTCCTTCAGTGGCGCCGAAGATGTCGTGTTGATTGAAATGGCGCACAAGCTGACCGACAACCTGAAGGTTTTCACTCTGGATACAGGCCGTCTGCATCCGGAAACCTACGATTTTGTAGAGCGGGTTCGCAAGCATTACGGCATCGAGATCGAAGTTCTGTTTCCGGATGCTCACGAAGTTCAGGATCTGGTGAACAAAAAGGGCCTGTTCAGCTTCTATGAAGATGGGCACGGTGAGTGTTGCGGCATTCGCAAGGTCAACCCCCTTCGCCGCAAGCTGGCGACCGTGGACGCCTGGATCACTGGACAGCGGAAAGACCAGAGCCCCGGAACTCGCAATGACGTCCCGGTTATCCAGGAAGATACCGCCTTCTCGACCAATGAAAAGACACTGGTAAAGTTCAACCCACTTGCAAACTGGACATCAAAAGAGGTGTGGGATTACATCCGTATGTCCGAGGCGCCTTACAACAAACTGCATGAGAAAGGCTTTGTCAGCATCGGCTGCCAGCCCTGCACCCGTCCTGTCCTGCCAGGTCAACATGAGCGTGAAGGCCGCTGGTGGTGGGAAGAAGCCACCCAGAAAGAATGCGGCCTCCATGCCGGCAACCTGATCGCCCGGGAATAACCCGGGCGCCTCTTGCCCGCTTACTTTCTAGTGAGTGGGCAGCTCGACATCCTTGAACAGTTCTTCGATTTCAGACCGGCTGCCCTGATGGGAAACCGCCTCGTCCACCTTTTCTTTGGTGAGATGGGGCGCGAAACGGTGAATGAAGTCATACATATAGCCCCGCAGGAAAGTCCCCTTTCGGAACCCGAGTCGTGTGACGCTGGGACGGAAAAGCTTGCGGGCGTCGAGCGCAACCAGGTCGGTGTCCGTTTTCGGATCGAATGCCATGCTCGCGACAATTCCGACACCGAGTCCCAACCTTACGTAGGTCTTGATCACGTCTGCATCTGCTGCCGTAAATACCACTTTCGGTGTCAGTCCCTGGGACTGGAACGCCTCATCCAGTTTCGAGCGCCCCGTAAAGCCGAACACGTAAGTCACGAGCGGGTATTCTGCCAGCTCCGGAAGTGTCAGTTGCGGCAGTTTCGCCAGTGGATGATCCTTCGGCACGATGACGCTCCGGTTCCATTTGTAGCATGGCATCATGATCAGGTCGTTAAACAGCTCCATGCCCTCGGTGGCAATGGCAAAATCGACCGCCCCGCTGGCTGCCATTTCGGAGATCTGCATTGGCGTCCCCTGATGCATATGCAGGGAGACGTCCGGGTACTCCTCTATAAAACCACTGATAATCGGGGGCAGTGCATAACGGGCCTGGGTATGCGTGGTGGCGATGCTGAGATCACCCTTTCGCTGGTTACTGAATTCCTGGGCAATCTTCTTGATGCCCTCAACCCGCCGCAGGATTTCGCCGGCCTCGCGAATAATGATCTCGCCGCCCGGTGTGATTCTGGTGAGATGCTTGCCGCTGCGGGCAAATACTTCAAGCCCCAGCTCGTCCTCCAGCAGGCGGATCTGTTTGGAGATACCCGGCTGGGACGTGAACAGACTCTGGGCGGTTGCTGAGACATTCAGGTCGTGATGCGCAACTTCCCAGATATAGCGCAACTGTTGTAGTTTCATTGAATCTGCTGCTCCCTGGAGATCGAAGGACCTTGTTGAAGAATACGCATAAAAATACAGATTTTCATTCTTTTTTAATATAGGCAACTGCTTTTACACAGTTTAGACCAAAATCGCATTTGCGCAGCCCCTGATAAAACCCTGAGGCTATGAAAAGCCCCTCCAACCCTTGACTTGGCCAATACAAAGGACACAATCCGTAATGCCCTGTCTGGGCACATCAACACTCCAGTTCTCAGGGAACTCATGCTGCTCACCACAAAGTTTCTTCGGCCAACGTCAGACTCGCGCGCGGTTAAACGTGAGCGGCTGAGTGCCTTGCTTGAGTCCCGGGCTCCGAAAAGACTGAATCTGGTGATTGCGCCGGCCGGGTTTGGCAAGACCACTCTGGTTGCGCAATGGTGTTCAAGGGTTTCCTCCCCTAGCGCCTGGCTCTCTCTGGATGAACACGACGATGAGCCCCGGCGATTCTGGCAGTACCTGATAGGAGCTTTTGAGCAAGCCGGGCTGACCGGCGCGTCCGATTTGCGCAAACAACTGGCTCACCACTCAGATGACACGTTTACCGAGGCCATTACCGGCCTGATCAACACACTGGCTCATGATGACAGCCCGTGGTCGCTGGTGCTGGACGATTTCCATTTCATTGGCAACCCGGCCATCCACAGGCAGTTCGCCTATTTCATTGATTATCTTCCGCCGGGTGTTCTGATAATCCTGGCGTCCAGAACCGAACCGCCACTGCCCCTGGCCCGCTGGCGCGTCCGTCGGTGGATCCAGGACATCCACCCTGGCCTGTTGGCCTTTTCTGAAGACGAATGCCGTCAGTTCTTTCACGACACCATGGGCCTTGATATCGCCGACGAAGATGTCCACGCGATTTACCGCAAAACCGAAGGCTGGGTCGCTGCCATGCAGCTGTCCGCATTGTCCGGAAAGGACGCCAGCACGAGTGGAAACCAGATAAATCTGGATGAGCGCCACATCAGCGATTATGTGCTGAGCGAAGTACTTGAGCAGCAACCCCGGGAGCTGTCGGACTTTCTGCTTGAAACGGCCTGCTGCCCCCGGCTATGTGCGTCCCTCTGTGATTCGATCCGTGGGTCCGATAACAGCCAGGAGCTGCTTGAAAAACTTCTCAGCCAGAATCTGTTCCTGATCCCGCTGGATACCCGTAACAAGTGGTTCCGCTATCACGACCTGTTTCGGGATGCGCTGCAACTCAGGGTAAGTCACCAAGATCCTGACTCGGCCGCGCGACTCTGGCACCGGACGGTGGACTGGTTATTGGCCCATGGCCACGTGCAGGAAGCCATTGCCCAGATCGTCCGACAGGAGGACTGGTCCCGGCTTGCCCGGGTGCTCGCCGAGCACGGCAACAACCTGATCCATGGCGGATATCACCTCCCCGTGCTGGACTGGATTGATGCTCTGCCACAGGATCTTGTCATCGACAATCCGCAACTCCAGATGCTCCGGATCTGGGGGCTGTTCTTTGCCAACCGCATGGATAGTCTGGAGCCGCTGCTGTCCGGCCTGGAGGATCTTCTGGACCGGCAGGTGGCGGACTCCCATCCGGATGCCGAAGGGGCCCTCGGGCTGCAAAGTGAGATCTCGTTGATGCGCTCCTATCTGGCTCGCACCCGGAGTGACGACAAGAGCGCCGCAGATCTCACAAGACAGGTGCTCAGGGAGATTGATCACACTCGCATACCATTAAAGTCGGTAACCTATTACGGCCTGGGCCTGGATTACTACGGCAAGGGTGAACTCACCGAAGCCGAAGACGCGCTCCAATCGGCAGTCCGTTACGGACAGGTCGAACATAAACCCAGTACGGTTCTTTCCAGTGGCGGCCTGCTGGCGTGGATTCAGTACAATCGCGGCGATATCGATCTGGCTTTGGAAACCTGCACCGAGATAAGGCAATGGGTGGACAAACACTATGCGGACCCAACCCAGCCAAGACTCATCTCATGCTGGCAGAACAGTACACTCTGTGAGATTCATCGCGAACGAAATCACCCCCAGCTAGCAGCCACGCACCTGAAACCGTTGCTCGAACATGTTGAGCGGGGCACCGAACCGGGCCAGCACGTGATCATTCAGTACGTGCGTGGTCACCTGGCTTTCAGCGAGGGCAGGCTCCAGGAGGCGATTGACGCGCTCGAAGACGCATCCCAGACCGCCCGCAAGCGGCGAGAGCAAATCGTGTTCGAGCCACCCGCAAGCACTGCCCTTCTGGCACGCTGCTACCTGGCTTCAGGCCATCCGGAAAAAGCCCGGGCCTG
>NZ_DDOI01000099.1:8272-16776 GCF_002341575.1 Marinobacter sp. UBA2498
GAGCCGATACCGAGTTCACCAATCCGCTTCATCTTGAACAAAGCCGTATTAGCGAGGCGCGAGTGCTGGTGGCACTGGATCAGCCCGAGCGGGCCCAGGAAATACTCAGCGCTCTTTTGCAACCGGCTGAACGCAACGCCCACAACCGACACCTGGTGGAAATTCTGCTGGTCTATGGCGAGGCCCTGGCGAAGCAGGAACGGACCGATGAATCGGAGCAAATGCTGACCCGCGCGATAAAACTGGCCAGCGACGCCGGATTCTTGAGGCTCTTTGCGGAGGAAAGCCCCGATCTGCGTGCCCTGCTCCTTGGTTTGCCAGCACTGGATGAGCCGGGAAGCTGGAACGCCAGCGTCAGGAAAATGCTTCTCGATCAACGCCAGTCTGGCGAGGGCCATTCTGAAACAAAACCCGGTGCCATTTCTGGTGAGCGCGGTCGTACGACACTCAACGCCGAAACACTGCCTGAACCTCTCAGCCAGCGAGAACTTGAAGTGCTTGCGCTCATTCATGCGGGCCATGCCAACAAGGAAATTGCCGCAAAAATGGACGTTGCCCCGGCTACGGTGAAGGCCCACATTCGCAACCTTTATGGAAAGCTCGGCGTGGGCCGCAGAACCGAGGCTCTGGCCAGGGCCCGGGAACTGGGGTTGCTGCAAGGCTGATTTCGAGCCCAAAAACGTGACGCAGCTCACACTTTGCACCAACAACTTGAACCCGCTACGCCCTTTGGACGATCCGGCTACGCCCTCTAATCCCCTATTATATTTTCAACGGTGAGGGAAACCTCACCAGGAATTCTGAAACTTCAGGCCTTCAGATTTCTTGTTCCGCGTTGTTTCGACGCCCGGGTTCGAAAGAACCCCTTGATGAGAGCCAACCCCAAAAGGGCTGGCTCTTTTTTTATGGCTGAACGGTTCTGGTGGGATTCAGTGTTCGATGATCCGGCGGAAGGGTGGCAATGCATCCAGCAACAGCTGACCATATCGGCGGGCAATAATGCGGCGATCCAGGATCGTCACTCGTCCAGTATCCTGCTCGGTCCGCAGCAGCCGACCAACCGCCTGGACGAGTTTGATGGACGCGTCCGGAACGGTGATTTCCATAAACGGATTGCCGCCCCGCTGCGTCACCCACTCGGCCAGGCTCGCCTCAATGGGATCATCCGGCACCGAAAATGGCAAACGGGTAATCACGACGTGGTGCAAGTACTTGCCTGGAAGGTCGATACCCTCTGCAAAACTGGCAACGCCGAACAGGACACTCGGCCGGTCTTCATCCACCCTGCTGCAATGCTGCCTCAGCACTTCGCCCTTGGCCATATCGTCCTGGGTGATAATCAGGTCCGGGTAATCCGGGGCCAGCGCGTCTCGCACTTGCTGCATTTGACGACGGGACGTAAACAGTACCAGTGTCGCCTTCTCGCCTGCCCAGAGGTCCGGTAGTCGTTTTACAAGCTCATCGGCGAAGCCGTCATCCGTCGGCATGGCGGACATCGCCGGCACCTCCACCGTTGCCATTTCGCCGTAACGGAAAGAGCTGGGAACCACGAGGAAGCGGCTGCCCTGGGGCAATCCAGCCCGCGCGTTCAGGCGATCGAATCGACCAAGTGCGGTCAGGGTGGCACTGGTGAGCACGGCGCCGTATGCGCGAGACCAAAGCCTCGAGTACAACAGGTTGTCTGCCAGTACCGGTGAACTGTAAAGAGTGATGTCCTCGGCGTGGTCCCAGCGCTGGCGTACTGCCCATCGGGCTGGGGGCGGGCTTTTCTGCGTTTTCGGCCTGGCTTCAGGCTCATCACCTGTCTCGCTGTTGGTTTCAGCTTCCACGGGGGGACTGGCATTTCCCGAGTCGCACCAGGCTGTCCAGAGCCGCAACTGGTCCTCTGCCCGGGCGTGAAAGGAGCCTATCACCGGATACCAGGCTTCGGCGGTTTCCCGGTCGATCTCATGCTCCTTGCGCTCGTCAAAGGCGCCCTGCAACTCGTCCGCCAGAACGCCCAGTTGCCGGACCATGTTAGCGGTAGCAATCCGGCTTTCGGCTGCAAGCTCGGCCACGGCCTCCGGCAACTCACCTTCCGGATAACGCCACTGCGCCGTCCGGCGCTCTTCGTTGAACTCCCAGCCGGTATTCTGCTCGGCTTCTTCGTAAACCCGGTTGAGGACCAGGTCTACCTCTCTCGACGCAGAACTGATGCGATCCAGGGACTTGGCGGCCTGGGTGCCGGCTGCCAGATAAGGCTGCATTTTAACAAGCGCCTGGGAAAGCTGCTTCAGCCATTGCCGGGTAGCATTGAGTGGCAGCGACGCGGCAAAGTGATTCAGGGCCTTGTCCGGAAGGTGATGAGCCTCATCGAAAATATAAAGGGCGTTCTCCGGCTCCGGCAGAATGGCGCCGCCGCCCAGGGCAAGGTCTGCAAGAACCAGATCATGGTTAGCCACCACGATATCGGCATCATCAAGGTCTTTACGGGCATCAAAAAAAGCGCAACTGTCGAAATAGCTGCAGTGGCGGTTGGTGCACTGCCGGTGGTCGGTGGTTACCTGTCGCCAGACGTCGTCCGGTATCTGTTCCGGCCAGTGGTCCCGGTCACCGTCCCACTCGCGGGAGCCATAACTGGCGAGCATTTCCTCGAAAAAGGCCCGGGTGCCCGGTTCTTCATTTTTCGGCCCATCCAAAAGGAACAGGGGCATGGTGTCGCTGTCGGTATTGCCTTCATCGTGCAGTCGGGCTTCCAACCGGGACATGCAGAGGTAGCGCCCCCGCCCTTTGGCCAGAGTCCAGTTGAAATCCATCTTGCTGTGCTTTTTCAGGTCCGGGAGATCTTTGAGCACAATCTGGTCCTGAAGGGCCACGGTTGCGGTGGAGATAACCAGGGTTTTGCCGAGGGCTTTGGCCACCGGGATGGCAGCGATCAGATAGGCCAGGGTTTTGCCTGTCCCGGTCCCGGCTTCGACCACACAGGCAGAGGCCGGGGACGTCCGCTGGCCATCGTTCTCGGTGATGTCGCCCATGTATCTGGCGATTTCCGCAATCATCAGGCGCTGCCCATAGCGCGCCCGAATATCCTTGCCTGCCAGCACATCCCGATATCCCTGCTGGATCGATTGCTTGATCTCGTCGGTCAGCGCCATCAGCGAGGGCTCACCCAGTCCCGAACAACGCCAACCCGAAAAGGGCGCCCGTCACGACTCAGAACCACCCCTTCTTCCGTTATGTCGTCTACCCGCAGGCCATCGAAGACGTCGCCCACTCGCAGGTAGGTGTCGTTAATCATGACCCGGCGCGATGCAGGGGATGACGAGTAGATATGGCTGTTAAAGGTCAAATCGGGAACGCTCTTCTGAAATGAGAGCGGCAACTCTACCAGATGTGGCACTCTGCCTGCCTGCTCGGGCTGCACCATTGGTGCAGCAGTTTCGGCATTTGCGGATGAGGGAACGATAACGGTCGCCCGCTCCCGGCTTTGTGATGGGGAAGGTTCCGAAGCGATCGGCGCCGGCGTCGCCTCGCCCGCATCGGGCTCAGGGATGGTCCCCGTTTGTGCAACGGGATCTTCCAATGTCGGCGCTGGCTCTGTCGCAGGCGACACCGCATCAGGTTCAGGAGCTGTCATCCTGGCCGAGGCCGCAGATGTCTCGGATTGCGACTCGGAAACCCAGGGCAACGGCGCTCCCGGCCAGAAGACAAAGGCCAGGACGCCGGCATTGAGCATGAGTGCAAGAGACACCCAGACAGCCGGCGACCACCGCTTTTTCTTCGGGCGATGGATCAGCTGCACCTGCTGACCAAGGTCCGGTACGCGCCCTTGCCTCCGTTCAGTTTCGGATTTCCGCAATGCGTCAAGAATGTACGACATAATTACTCTCGACCTTCAACTTGCCGGCGACCTTCGGACTGCAGAGGCTTTAGACGGGGAATGTTAGCTTCCAGGTCGTTATTGATCTGGATGATGGTCATGGCTCCGGCGATCCCATCCACGGTAAGCCCTCGCAATGACTGATACCAGCGAACCTGCTCTTCTGAATCCAGCCGTTTCACCCGGTCACTTTCAGCACGGGAATTACTGAAACGGTCCGCCAGATCCATCATTCGCGCACCAATCCAGAGTTGCTCGCCACCGCCATTGCTGTAAAAGCCGTCGCCCGTCAGGTATTCCGGAAGGCGCCACAGAACCCGGTACTCCCCGAACCAATAGCGCTCGATACTGGCAGACAATACAGTCTGATTGCCGGAGGGCAAGGCGATGTCTGCGGTATCGCCATCCAGATGGCGGAGCACGACAAACCCCCGGTTACCCGCCTCATCCTGCAACTGAAGCATCGCCGGGCGATCCAGAAACTCGAGGCTTCGGCGGCTACCCTGACGACTCAGGCATCCAAGACCCTCCTCGTTGGCCCAGTCGCAGGCAACGGGCGCTTCCGAAGGTTCATATTCACGCCCCCAGATCCCGAAAAGTACCTGAAAAGCCTCCACGGAATCCAGAAGCTGACCCGGCACGGCAAGTTCAACGGGTGCTGACGGCTCTCCAGACCCGGTTTCCTGGATCTCTTGCAATGGTTTCTGTTCCTGCTCCTCGACTCGCTCAACAGCTCCCTGCAAAGGTTCTGCTGAGGAGGGATCGGTGAGAAACGCTCCGCCCGGTGACCAACGCTCAATAAGCCAGGCGGTGCCGATGATGGCCACCAGAATCGAAGCCGCAACGATAAGGTACTGGGATCTGTCTGGTGACTGGTGAGCTCGTGAGGGCGTGGGGCCGAGGGATTGTCCACGTACTTCTTTTGCCGCCTGGCGGATATGCTCGGGCGTAATCTCATGCTCACCCTCGGCATAGGCGCCCAACAATGCGCGGTCACTGATCAGGTTGATCAGGCGGGGTATGCCCTGGCTCTCGCGATAGAGGCGATTCACCGCCCGCTGCGAAAAGATATCACCCCGCATGCCAGCAACACTGAGGCGGTATTTCAGGTAGGCCGCAAGCTCATCCCGACCGATGGCGTCCAGGTGATAGCGTGCTGTAACCCGCTGATTCAGCTGCCTCAATTCCGGAAGTGCCAGCATTTCCTGCAGTTCAGGCTGGCCAAGCAGGACAATCTGCAGCAGCTTCTTCTCTGCCGTCTCGAGATTGGTCAACAGCCTTAACTGTTCCAGCACCTCGGCCGAAAGGTTCTGGGCCTCATCAATCATCAGAACCTTGTGTCGCCCGGCTGCATGGGCCTTGAGCAAGTCCCGGTTAATCAGATCAACCAGTTCCTTGATGGTGGCACTGATATCGTGGGGGATTTCCAGCTCATCGCAGATGGAGGACAGTAACTCCCGCGCAGAGAGCCTCGGGTTGAGGATCAGTGCGATATCCACATGATCGGGAACATTCTCGATAAAACACCGGGAAACCGTTGTTTTTCCTGTTCCCACCTCACCAGTGATCACGATGAAACCGCCCTGCCCCTGGACTCCGTACATCAGGTGCGCAAGGGCCTCCTTGTGGCGATCGCTGAGATATAGATAACGAGGGTCCGGGGCAATGGAAAACGGCGGTTCGCGAAAGCCGAAAAAGTCGTAATACATATCAGGACGTACCGGAATCCGCGTTGCTGATCAGCCTGAGCTCGGCCGTGCGCCGGTTCTGTTGCTTCAGCCTTCGCACGCAGCGCTCCAGGGTTTTCGATATACGGGCGTGGGAGCGAATCATGGAGATCTTCGGCCAGGTCGCCCGCTCGCCAGCCAGAATCATCTGCCGCACGTAAGCAGGATCCGGATTCGCCAGCATCCTGCTGTAATCCTTGAAGGAATACGACGGAGCTATGGTCACGTCTCCCGAGTAACGCTGAGCCATAATGGTGTACAACTGACCGGACATCTGCCGCAGAAGTTCCGGCCTTACCCGTTTTCGCAGGTAATCGAACACGCCCTGGCCATGAAACTGTATCTCGGATTTCAACAGATGCATGGGCAGATTTCCGAGGGACAGTTTTTCATCCAGCCCCCGCTGGCTCAGGAAAGGGACTACGTGGGGATTGGTCTGGCTCACGATGGTGTAATTGACATCGTACAGGTGCATCAACCGCTCGATTGGCAAATCACTGACGACCGAGCCATCCACAAACTTCAGGCGCGGCATATACGGTAGCGTATTACCCTGAATGTCTTTTTTCATCAGGGTAACCGGCGGGAAAATACCGGGAACCGCGGCGCTGGCCAGCACCGCGCTCCACACCATCAAATAGGGCGAGGTGTATCCGCAAAGCAGTCGGGCCTTCTGGTGCGCCTGCACTGGGGACACGCTAACGTTGATTGAACGTCCGGTACGCTGATACGCCTCCTCGAAGGTGTACTCACCGATATTGCCCCGCAGACAGTTCCGAAGCTCCTCCTGATCCATGAGCCCGTCGCCACGGACTGCGCTTAGAAGACCTCGCCATTTCCAGGCTCTCAGGTTGTGGTTCTCGGGGATCAGCATTTCCGGAATTTCGGCATCCGTATGCACACCAAGAATGCCCGCGATGATGGCCCCGATACTTGAGCCCGCAATAACCTGCGGCAGAAGCCCCTTTTCCCAGAGCGCCTTGATCACGCCGAAATGGAACACACCGAGGGTGGCGCCGCCACTGAGCAAAAGTGCCGGGCGACCGTAACTTGTGAGGGTGTCGCGGAAGAACTGGAGCTTATCTGCAACTGGAAAACCCGGAACCGGTTGATCACAAAGATAGCACAGCGCTTCACAGACCTGCGTGATGTACTCCTCGATCAGATGCTTGGTGCCGACGCGCGACCGGGTATAAAGCGCGGGATTGCCCATATTGCCCAGGTCATGGTGCAAGCCTTCGCGGAGAGCGCGTTTGAGGCGTTCCACGTCATTTTGCTGGCGATACTGCTTGAGGTTGCTCAGCCGGTCGTAGATGACTTCATAATGATAAAGGTCGGAGGCAAAATCCTCTTTCCACTCGGCGTTGCCCTCCAAAAAGTCCAGTTCCAGAGCCGCTGCTTTCCATACCTCGTAGTTGGGCGCGTCGGCCAGCATTTTCCGGAACTTGGCTATTCTTGGATCCTTGAGCACCGTTGATCTCCTTTCAATCCGGCTGACGCTTAGAAATCATCAAGCATCAAGTCCTCATCATCATCGCTGGCAAACGGATCGTTAACCACCTTACCGTCGTTAATCAGGAATTCGCGACGTTGCAGAAAGGCATTCCGCACAAACACGTAACTGTCGCCAGAGATGAAACTTTCAGCAGGGATCAAATCCGCCCGGCGGTCGACGATTTGCAGAGCCCTTGCATAGTAAACTTCAGGGCTTTCCACTTCATCCCACGCCGAAGGCAACGCGAAGCCGTCCGTCACAAACCCGGTAAAGTGCCGGGGTGTGGAAGGGCCGAGAAAAGGAAGCATCAGATAGGGCCCTGAACCCGCGCCCCAGTATCCCAGGGTCTGACCAAAATCCTCGGGCCGTTCCGGCAGGTCAAAGGCGGTTGCGACATCGAACAAACCACCCAGCCCAAAGGTGGTGTTGTAGGTGAAGCGCCCCACGGCAACCACCGCAGACTCCCCTTTCAGTTGAAGGACACTGTTGATGAAGTTCCTCAGTTCTGTCAGATTGTTGAAAAAATTGGTAACGCCGCGGTCGACAATTTGCGGAGTGAAGGTTCGATAGGCCTGTGCTACCGGTTTCAGGAACCAGCGGTCGATGGTCTCGTTGAAGGTGTACACCTTGCGGTTCCAGTTCTCCCAGGGATCTGCGGGATCAACCGGAACAGATCCCTCTGGAGCGGGTTCCTGCATGTTCTGGGCAATAGCCGGGCCCGCTGGCAGAAGCGCAGACAGGGAAAACAACATGGCCAGGGTAATAAGCCGGCGCCGGATAAAAAAGTAGTTCATCATCTGCTCTTGGGTTGTTTAATTCGTTTCAATTCGTCGAAAATACCGGCGCTACTTTTTATTATTAAACCGTTGTTCCGGAGAAACCGATGTCAGTACCGGGAAATCTTGTAAACACAATCACTATGCCCCTCCGGTGGGGAGACATGGATGCATACGGCCACGCCAATAATACAGTCTACTTCCGATTCTTTGAGGAAGCGCGCATTGTGTGGCTGGCTTCACTGGAGCTGGGCGGGCCTGACGAGCCGACCGGCCCCGTTATTATAAAGACCAGCGCTACCTTTCTAAAGGAATTGAACCACCCGGCAACGGTTGAGGTGAAAACATACGCTGACAAGGCAGGTAACACCAGTCTCGACACCTACCATTTGCTGACAGATGTCGACACCGGCGCCGTCTATGCGGAAGGCTATGCAAAAATCGTCTGGTTCGACCGGAAGACGCGCTCATCGGCTCCGCTGCCAGACACCCTCAGGGCACTGGCAACGTCTTGACCCAGCTCACTCCTATCGGCGGCGAACCACAACGCTGCCGATGGAATAACCTGCCCCGAAAGAACAGATTACCCCCAGATCACCACTGACAAGGTCATCCTTGTTTTTGTGGAAGGCGATGATCGAACCGGC
>NZ_DDOI01000099.1:16888-23320 GCF_002341575.1 Marinobacter sp. UBA2498
TGGTGTTTGCGTACTCATCCAGGATGACCGGGGCCTCTTCTTCGGTGGCATCCCGACCCAGTACCTTGCGCGCTATCAGCTGGTTCATGTTCAGGTTGGCCTGGTGCAGCCACATACGACGGAGATCATCCGGGGCCAGAGAAAGGCTTTGCAGCTGTTTCTGGATTGTCTCGGCAACCAGTGGCGACACCTCTTTGAATACCTTACGGCCTTGCTGAACGAAGAGCTTGTCCGGTTTTCCGACACCCGAATCGTCGGCGCGGTTCAGAAACCCGAAATTGTTCCGGATGTTATTCGAGAATTTGGTTTTCAGACTGGTACCGAGGATCTCGAAGCCCTGGCCTTTACGAGTATCTTCTTCACGCTCAACCAGAATAGCCGTACAGGCGTCACCGAAAATAAAGTGACTGTCCCGATCGCGGAAGTTCAGGTGGCCCGAACAGATCTCCGGGCTGACCACCAGAACGGCACGGGCACTGCCATTCTCGACAGAATTAACGGCGGCCTGGAGCCCGAACGTAGCGGAGCTGCAGGCTACGTTCATATCGTAGGCAAACCCGTCGATACCCAACGCCTCTTGGACCTCGATAGAAACGGCTGGGTAGGCTCGCTGCAGATTAGAGCAGGCAACAATCACCGCATCAACATCCTCAGCCGACTTGCCCGCTTGTTCCAGCGCCTCACGGCACGCCGTCACGGCCATGTCGCATTGAACCGAGGGCTCTTCGTTGCTGCGATCCGGGATATAGGGTTTCATGCGGTTGGGATCGAGAATGCCATCCTTGTCGATGACATGGCGACGCTTGATTCCCGACGCTTTTTCGATGAACGAAGAGGAGGAAGGCTGCAGTGGCGTTACATCGCCGCTGGCGATGGCGTCTGCGTTCTCGGCGTTGAAAAGTTCAACATACTGGTTAAAGGCTTCGACCAGTTCGTCATTACTAATGGTTGCTGGCGGTGTGTAGAGACCGGTCCCGCTAATAACGGCTTTAATCACGCTAACCCCACGTCATAATAGTGAAAACGGGACACCAGACATCCCGTTTTGTTAATTCGTTGACCTACTGCCGGAAATACTAACACAGTATCGGGCTTTTGCCCGTCGGGTGTCAGTCATGGGCACCGGATTGGTGCGCCCGTTACTGCCTCAGACCTTCGTTTTCTCCCACTGCCGGTCCAATCGTTTTACAGACACAGTCATCACCGTGCCCAGTTGCTGTGCAAAAAACGACACCCGGAATTCTTCCAGCATCCAGCGGTACAGCACCAGCTCGGGGTCTCGAACGCCCTGCCGTTGCTGTTCGTCCCGCTTGACAGCATACCGGGACCAGAGCGGCTCAATGGTGTGGAGAAATTCCCGTTCCCGGCCCATTTCCCGGGGCATCTTCTCCAGCCGAACCAGAGCCGCCTCAAAATAGCGCCCGAATTCCGCCAGCCACTCTGGCGGCGTCTCAACCAGGAATCCCGGATATACCAGGTTCTGCAGCTGAAACTTGAGATCCGCCATGCTGTTGGCCATGGCCAGATTGATCTTACCTTTTAACTGTTTCGCCACTTTTTGGTAACCGGACATGGCCTGATACAACCGTTCGTCTGCCTGCTCCAGTGCAGGGATGAAATCCCCTCGGTGAGCATCAAACACCCTGTCGAAGCCCTCTGCTGTCCTCGGAATTTCGTCCGTAAGAAAGTGCTGCATGGCGGTCGCCAACAGCAGATCGTCCAACAACACTTTCGACTGACCCACCGGAGCAAACATCAGCGCAGATTGTTTAAACCGGGGAAGCTTGCGCTCCAGATCATCAAGGGTTCGGCCAAACCGATTAATGATCAAGCGGGCGATAGCCTTCCGAGTCGTATCTTCAGCGGTCAGCCGGTCAAGACAACGGATCTGGCGTACCTGCTTACCCAGGTCCTCAAGGGCGGGATACACAGTAACCTGCATACCGCCTTTTTCTGTCTGTACCTGTTCAGGCAATGCGCCGAACTGCCATTCCGTGTACTCGCCACTCGGTTCCGTTGCCGCATCATCCTGAGTCGCCGAGGCCAGCGCCTGCTCGGCCTGACCCTCAAGTTGGTGCTGAAGATCTGCCGTTTCTCGGCTCTCTGCAATGGCGCGACCGCCGTCACCCATAACGCGAAGGTTCATCCGCAAGTGTTTTGGCAATTCGCTGTCGGTCCAGGCATCAGGATCAATCTGCACGCCGGTCATGCGCCGCAACTGCTCGCCAAGCTGAAGCGTCAGCGGTTCGTTGGAAGGCTGAAGATTTTCGAGAGCGGCATCCACGAAATCCGGCACCGGAACGAAATTCCGGCGCAATGTCTTGGGCAGGGATTTCACCAGGGCAATGCACTTCTCCCTCAACAGTCCCGGCACCAGCCATTCCAGGCGACGGGACGGTATCTGCTTGAGCGCCATCAAGGGCACCTGAAGCGTAACGCCATCCTTTTCACTGGTGGGTTCGAACTCATAGCTCAGCGGGTAACGAACACCCTCCCACTCCAGATAGTCCGGGTACAGGTCAGCGGCCTTGGCATCAACCGGTCGCTGAAGAATGTCGGTTTCGGTGAGCTCCAGTTCTTTCAACTGTTCCGCCGGTAGCCCTTTCCACCAGGTCTCGAAGTGCCTGCCACTGATGATGTCTGACGGCAGGCGTTCATAATAGAAGGCCACCAGCACTTCATCGTCAACGAGCAGGTCACGCCGCCGGGTCTTCTTCTCCAGATTCTCAACCGTGTCGAGCATTTCCCTGTTACGGGCGATAAAAGGTGCCTTTGATCGGTAATCCCCCTCCACCAGGGCTCGCCGGATAAACAGATTTCGGCATTCCGCCGGATCCACCTTTGCGTAAGGAATGCGGCGCTTGGCCACGATATCGAGGCCGTAAAGGGTAACCTTTTCATAGCCCATCACCTGGGCCCGCTTCTGCTCCCAGTGGGGCTCAAAGTAGTGGTGCTTGACGATATGTCCGGCCAGGGGCTCAATCCACTCCGGTTGAATGGAGGCCACCACCCGGGCGAACACCCGACTGGTCTCCACGATCTCGGTGGCCACAATCCATTTCGGGCCAGTCTTGGCGACCTTCGAACCGGGAAAGATCAGGACTTTCCGGTTTCGTGTTGCCAGGTATTCCTTTTTCTCCACTTTCACCGCCACCTGGCCCAGGAGACCCGCGAGAATCGCCTTGTGCAGCGCTTCGTAACTCGCGGCATCCTTGTTGACCGCCAGCTTTTGTTCCCGGCAGATCAACGTGAGCTGGCGATGGATGTCCCGCCATTCCCGCATCCGCATCCAACTCAGGAAACTCTTCTGGCAGACCTTTTTGAGCTGATTCTGGGACAATTCCTGACGCTGTTCTTCGTAGAAGTTCCAGACATTCAGTAGCGTCAGAAAATCGGATTCTTTGTCATTGAAAGGCGCGTGGGCCTGATCCGCAGCCTGCTGCTTGTCCTGGGGGCGTTCCCGGGGGTCCTGAATACTCAGCCCGGCAATGATCACCAGCGTTTCCGAAAGACTGCCCAGCTCTGCGGCGGTGACCAGCATCCTGGCCAGGCGCGGGTCAAGAGGCAGCCGTGCCATGGTTCGACCAAGGCGGGTGACGCGGCGTTTGTCATCCACCGCGCCCAACTCTTCAAGGAGCTTGTAGCCGTCGTTTACCTGGCGCTTATCCGGCGCCTCAAGAAATGGGAACTGGCGAATCTCCCCCAAACCTGAAGTAGCCATCTGCAGAATGACGGACGCCAGGTTGGTTCGCAGGATTTCCGGATCGGTGTATTCCGGTCGGTTGATAAAATCGGTTTCGTCGTATAGCCGAAAGCAGATGCCCGGTGCCACACGACCGCAACGGCCAGCCCTCTGGTTGGCGCTCGCCTGGGAAATAGGTTCCACCGGCAGGCGCTGGATCTTCGAGCGCACGCTGTAACGACTGATCCGGGCAACACCGGTATCGATCACGTATCGAATACCCGGCACCGTCAGCGAGGTCTCCGCCACGTTGGTGGATAACACGATCCGTCGCCCCTTGTGGGACTGGAAAACCCGATTCTGCTCGGCGTTGCTCAATCGGGAATACAGCGGAAGCACTTCGGTATGGCGCAGGTCGACGTGGCGAAGAACCTTGCTTAGGTTGCGGATCTCGCGCTCGCCGGGCAGAAAAACCAGAATATCTCCAGGCGGCTGTTTCTGGCTGCGTTCGTGCTGCTCGATTTCATCAAGGGCACCCAGCACGCCATCCGTCCAACCCTGATCCCGGTCGTCTTCATCTCCAGTCAGTGGCCGATAGCGCACGTCCACCGGATAGGTTCGGCCGCTCACCTCGATCACGGGCGCCTTGTCGAAGAACTCGCTGAAGCGCTCGACCTCAATGGTGGCCGACGTGATGATGACCTTCAGATCCGGGCGTTTGGGCAAGAGCTGGCGCAGGTAGCCCAGCAGAAAATCGATGTTGAGACTGCGCTCGTGGGCTTCGTCGATGATGATCGTATCGTAGCGGTCCAGAAACCGGTCGTGCTGAACCTCCGCCAGCAGGATGCCGTCGGTCATCACCTTTACACGGGATTGCTCCGAGGTGTTATCGGTAAAACGAACCTGATACCCGATCTGCTGACCGGTCTGCTCACCTATCTCCTCGGCAATGCGGGCAGCCACACTGCGGGCGGCGATCCGCCGGGGCTGGGTATGGCCGATCAGGCCACGAATACCACGACCACTATTCATGCATATTTTGGGTATCTGGGTGGTTTTGCCAGAACCGGTTTCACCCGCAATGATTACCACCTGATGGTTTTCGATGGCCTCACGGATATCATCCACACGCTCGGAGACCGGAAGGCCCTCGGGGAAGCTGGCCGGCTTGTGCAGGGCATGGCGTTGCTGAACCTTTTCAAGCCCGCGCTCCAGCCAGCTGGCCATTTTCTCGAGGTCTTTCTGGCCCGGTTTGCCCTTGGTACGGGCAACCGTTTTCACAATGCGGGCGGCTTCCTGCTGATTGCAGGCGTCCAGCTGCTCCATCATCGCTTTAACGGCGGCTTCGCCATCGGGCTTGGGTTTCGGTGTGCTCGGAGTATCGGAACGGGTGTCTGTCATTGAATTGCCGGAATAGCGCTCACTCGGATTCGATTGGGCGACAGTCTATCGGGAAAGTCGGTTTCTTAAAAACGGAAAAACCCTGCCGAAGCAGGGTTTTCCTTGATTCACCGCCAGAGAAGCTTACTTGTTATTCGCTTCGTCTCGCAGTTCACGGCGGAGAATCTTGCCCACGTTAGTCTTGGGCAGTTCGTCCCGGAACTCAAACTTCTTGGGTACCTTGTAGGCAGTGAGCCGCTCGCGGCAGAATTCCTTGAGCTCGTTTTCCGTGACGCCTTCAGCCGTCGGCACCAGGTAAACCTTGACCGCCTCACCACTCTTGGCATCGGGAACGCCAACCGCGGCGCACTCGACCACTTTCGGATGGCTGCTGACCACATCTTCGATCTCATTCGGGAACACGTTGAAGCCAGAGACAATGATCATGTCTTTCTTGCGATCGACAATACGGATATAGCCGTCTTCCTGAATCAGGGCAATGTCCCCGGTGCGCAGATAGCCATCATCGGTGAAGGACTTCTGGGTATCTTCAGGGCGCTGCCAGTAACCGCGCATAACCTGCGGGCCCTTCACACACAGCTCGCCTGGCTCGCCAAGAGGCGTTTCATTGCCTTCTTCATCCAGGGTTTTAACCACTGTAGACGGAATCGGAAGGCCGATGGTGCCGATCTGAATGGCGCTGTGGGGGTTGAAGGTCACAACCGGGGAGGTTTCGGTCATACCGAAGCCCTCGCAGATCTCACATCCGGTGACCCGCTCCCACATCTTGGCAGTGTCGCTTGTCAGCGCCATACCGCCCGAGGACGTCAGCTTCAGGCTGCTGAAGTCCAGATCCTGAAAGTCTTCGTTGTTGCAAAGCGCGACAAAGAGCGTGTTCAGTCCCAGGAACGCGGTGAACTTGTGGTTCTTCAGCTCTTTCACAAAGCCCGGGATATCACGCGGGTTCGGAATCAGCACGTTGTGCGCGCCGGCCTCAAGCATGATGCCGCAGTTCAGGGTAAAGGAATAAATGTGGTAGAGCGGCAGCGGCGCGATAACAACCTCCTGACCTTCAACCACCATGTCTTCCATCATAGGCCGGGTCTGCAGCAGGTTGGCTACCAGGTTGCCGTGAGTCAGCATCGCGCCTTTCGCCACACCGGTCGTCCCGCCGGTGTACTGAAGCACGGCAATGTCATCCTGCTTGCACTCTACCGGGGTGAATTTTTCACGGGCGCCGGCACTCAGAACGGCAGGCAGCTTGTGGGCCTGGGGCAGATTGAACGGCGGCACCATCTTTTTGACATGCTTGACCACGGCATTCATCAGCGTGCGCTTGATTGGCGAGTGCATATCCGCGATTTCGGTAA
>NZ_DDOI01000099.1:23480-31049 GCF_002341575.1 Marinobacter sp. UBA2498
GAATCGTTGAACTGATGTTCCATTTCCCGCGTGGTATAAAGCGGGTTGGTATTCACTACAATCAGGCCAGCTCGCATTGCGCCAAACACAACGACCGGGTACTGGCTGACGTTTGGCATCTGCACCGCGATGCGGTCGCCAGGTTTCAGGTCTGTCTTGTTTTGCAGCCAGGCTGCAAAGTTGCGGCTCTGGGTGTCGAGGTCACGGTAAGTGAGAGTTGCACCAACAGCACTGAAAGCTGGACGGTCGGCAAATTTTTTGACCGACTGTTCGAACACATCCACCATGCTTTTGTACTTGTTCAGGTCCACCTCGCGGGGTACGCCGGCGGGGTATTTATCCTGATAGAACTGCTCAAAATCCATCACCATCTCCTGTTTGGCGCTTTTGATTGTAATGATTTACCGATGTCAGGTTGCTCAAAAAATCAACCCTACAAAAGTATCAGCCTTAAAAAAGTGGGGAGAGAATAGCAGTTTTGTAACCGATGAGGTAGTTTTCGAAACTCTTACCCGAACAACAACCAGAACACCTGTACTCAAATGACAACAGTGCGGAGCACGCGATGAGCGATACCCTTGATACCCTGGAAAATATCACCTACGACGAGCTGAACGAAGGCGATACCGCAATCTTCACACGCACCCTTACCGAGGACGAACTGGTGCTGTTTGCAGCGGTCTCCGGCGATGTAAACCCGGTACACCTGGACTCTGAATTTGCCGCAGGCTCCATGTTCAAGGAACGCATCGCCCACGGTATGTGGAGCGGCTCGTTGATTTCGGCGGCTCTGGCAACAGTGATGCCAGGCCCTGGGACTATTTACCTGGAGCAGAGTCTTTCGTTCAAGCGGCCGGTTAAACTGGACGACACCCTGACGGTTCATCTCAAAGTCCTTCGCAAGGAGCCGAAAGGCCGGGTTGTGGTGGAGTGCGACGTGCGCAATCAGAACGAACAGAAGGTGGTCATCGGTGAAGCGAAGGTGATCGCCCCGACGGAAAAGGTGTCTCTGCACAAACCGCGACTGCCGAAAATCGCCATCGAACACTGAGAATTCGAAATCGGGCAGCCATTTTTATGGCCGCCCGATCGCACGCTTCACCCGGGCAGGAAATCAATCGGGAACCTGACCTTGCGGGGCTCAACATTGTCGGCCCCGAAATTGAAGAGCCGTACCCGCATGGCAATCCGTTGCTCCAGGGTGGCATGCCCAAGCTCCGAACTGACTACCTCGCAGGCGGAAACCGAACCATCCGGCTCTATGACCAGCTCCAGCAAGACTTTGCCCTCCAGGGTCGGGTCCTGGCGGAGTTCCCTCCGATACATGGAATAGAGTGCCGTTTTCTGGGCATCGAAGACTTTCCGAATATTGCTCATTGCCCGCTCACCAGCGGACGGGGCTGTCTCGGCAGGTTTAGCAACCACTTGCCTGGTTTCTTCAACGGGGGCCGCAACTGTTTTGACCTGGTGCTCAGCCACAGCGACGGTTGTTTCAGGAGCAACCGTATCTTCAACTCCGCCACTGCCAGCGAGGACTTCCGTCGATGCCTCATTCTCTCGGGTTCGACCCGGGGCGCTGCCTTCCGTGTTGACCGAAAATTTTCGAGCCGGCGCTGGTTCGGGGGACCTGAGTGATGCCAACTTGTCCCTCATCGACAGCAGCCCCGATCTCGACGCTTTCTCCCTAGCCTGCTCGATGGTTTGCGTTGGCTTCGGCTTTGGCTCCGAGGCTACCTGAGGTTTTACCTCTGGTTCCGGAGCAGGTTCAACCTCGGCAACTTCCGGCTCCGGCTGTTCAGGCTTTTCAGACTGCACTTCTGGTTTCGGCTCGGGCTCGGGTTCCGCCTCGGGCTTCACCGGCTCCGGTGTCACTACCGGTTGCGGCTTCTCCACCAGGCGAGCCAGCCTTGGGGGAATCGTCTCGGCTTCGCTGCGCTCGATCTCCGGCACATCCTGAGTGGGAATTAGCAACGCAGGCGGCAAAAACAGCGCCGTCACCAACAAGACGATGCCCGTAAATCGTCTACTCTCGGCCTGATCACGACTCCATGGCAGCCCTGAATCGCCCATTCGAGACCATCCGCTGTCAGCCATTTCGGACCTCCCGTTCCACAGCGAGCCGCACCTGCCGGTACTGCTCATCAACACAGGTCTGAATGACCTTGCGAAGCAATCGGTAGTCGGTGTCGCGACCCGCCATGATGGTTACGTCAAGCCCCTCCTCGGGAATTTCAGACCAGCGACTGCGACGCCAGGAAAGCTCTTCCGAAAGCCCAGTGATATAGGTATCACCAATCTCGATACCCTCCAGTCTTGCAACTTCGCTGCCCTGAACGAGAATGGCATTGCCCGTTATCTGGACTGTCAGGCTCTCAACGGCCGCCTGTTGCGCCGTGGACTTTGGCAGTGGCACGTCCGCGGTGTTCTGCATCACTTTCACATCCGACGAATTCACCATCAGGAAGAAAACCAGGATCGTGAAGATGTCCATCAGGGACACCAGGTTCAGGCCCCCAGGCTTCTTCATACGGCCGTAATGTCGACGAATTCTTTTGGCCTTACGCGAGGTCTTCATGCGCCCTCCCCGGATTCAAGCCTGGCATTCGCCGCAAGCTTTCGGTCTGCCGGCGCATCCATCAGTGAGACATCAGGAAACAGCTCTCCCTCAACCACGCTGGCCGCAACCACAGCCGGATAAGAACGGACCGTATCCATGGCCGTGATCAGTGTCTGGTAATCGATGTCTGGCCCGACTTCCAGAACCACATCGGTCTTCTCGGGAACCCGGTTTTTTATCTGCCGAAGGACCTGACGCAGGCCTTCGAAGTCTTGAACTGCCTCTTCTGTCGGCAACACACGGATCAAGCCGCGATCACTGTCGGCGATTTCAATACCCTCAGGAATCAATGTAACCACGAGACGGAACTCTTCGGGCGCCGGGGCTTCCCCGGCGTCCATACCGGGAAAATTCAGCTCGATCATTCGAACCTGACTGAATACCATGCCGAGCAACAGGACAGGTACCAGCACAATCATCAGATTGAGAAAGGCGGTAATATCCAGCTCAGGCGATACACTTAACCTGCGGTGACGTCGTCTCATGCTTCAGACACAATGTTCAGCAACTTCACGCCGGCCATTTCAAAGCTGTCGACAATCTCATTGGTTCGGGTCTGTAGTACCGCATGAAACATGAGCAACGGAATGGCCGACATCAGGCCGAAAGCCGTGGTATTCATGGCCACGGAAATACTTTCGGACAACAGACTGGCCTTCTGGGAAGGATCTGCCGCCGCCACCGCAGTAAACGCAGCAATCAGACCAATAATGGTTCCCAGCAGGCCTAGCAACGTGGCGATGTTGGCCAGGGTTGCCAGATATTGGGTACGCTTTTCCAGGCGCGGCAGCACTTCCATCAAGCCTTCTTCCATGGCGTACTCAATATCCTCCCTACGACTGTTGCTCAACAGACGGCCGATGCCTGCCCCCATGATTGAGGCAATCGCACTGTCTGAGTTTGTGGCTGCTTTCATGGCTCGCTGGTAGTCCCGCTTCCTCAGCAGCGGCAGGATGCCCCGCTCAAAGGCAATCCGGTTTCGCCGCCGTACCGCAGAGAGGTAGAAGAACCGCTCCAGAGTAATCGCCAACCCCAATGCCAGGACAATGGCGATGGGGTACATGAAGGGCCCACCTTCCTGGAAAAAACGTACGATCGTGTTCAGCATGATTGTTCTCCGGTTATTGCTCGGCCAGGCCTGAGTCTCCAACAGGGCTCAGGATGAGAGGATTAAGGTTTTCACGAAACAGACGGTGACGCTCGAGGACGACTGGATCCACCGGCCGGACCAGTTCCGGCGCCTCGTCATTCAGGTCCGCCCTTGGTCGTTTTGGCAGGCTTGGGGCTTGCCAGGGCAGAATGTAGAGTACCCGCGGATCGTCTTCGCCGAGGCTGGCGGATATACCCTCAACAGCCAGCCGGTTCGCTTCGTCCTGATCCGCCTGCGCCGGGTTGAGGAGCATTAACTGGAGGCCAACCAGCGCCAGTACGCGTAAAACGACTTTGGCAGTTTTGCGGATATCAGCCATTTATTGCAGCCTCCGTTCCAGATCCGCTATCCAGCCAGCCACCTGCTGGTCTTCTTTATCCGTCAGCTGCCGGTAGCGGTTGTAATGCTCAAGGGCAGTCTGAAGATCCAGCAAATAGAGCTCGGCAATCACCGCCAGATTAAAATGCAGCTCGGCCACATCCGGCGAATGGCTGATGCCCAGTTCCAGTAGCCTGGCCGCTTCGGCGAATCGGTACTGGTCCTTTAGAACGAGCGCCAGGTTGTTGACTGTCACCGCCCTGGTCGGATCCAGCTCCACGGCTTTTTGCCATGCATTCACTGCCGCGCCTTTGCGCCCTTCTTCGAAGGCCACCCGCCCCTCCTGTTCATAACTTGCTGCCAGTTCCGGATCCTTTCCGATGGACTTCTCCGGCTGCCGGACTTCCTGCCCGGCGCAGCCGACGAGCAACACCAGAAGCGCCGCCAGTGGCAGGCCCGTTTTCCCCGTTGAATTACACGCCATCCCTGATCTCCATATTCCAGCCAAGCCACTTAACACTCCGCTCATAACGTCCCGGGTGCAGCTCCGCAAGAACGCCGAGGCTGCGTCCGATCCAGGGGTCATACCCCTCGGCCGTAATCCGGCGATGGTTCTCCGTATGCAATTGAATGGCTTTGTCTTCGAATGGGAAAGCTTCTTCCTCCAGTAACATTTGATACTGCATCGCCTCCAGTTCATTCAGATCCGCCGGAACCGTGGATGCCATCAGGTCTTTGGCCAGACCACGATAGAGTTCGGCCCGTCGGAACAGCGATTCAGACAGAACTCTCTCGCCGCCCAGAGCTTCGGCATCCAGGAATCTCTGTCGAGCCGATTCCAGCGCCTTTTGCTTGCGCGCCAGAGATTGTTCCAGCGGCTGGCTCAGTCTGATGCTGGTAAACACTGCAGCCGCACGGGCACCGAGCACCAGTGACGACCGGGAGGCCCACTCAAGGGTGTCGGCGGTGTGCCAGGTGCTGTCCAGCTCTGACTGGACCAGTACTTCCCTCCAGGCATCGGGATTGTCGCCGGTTTCTACCAGGCGATGCCGGAATGTCTGGAGCTGTTCATGTTCGGCCCCGCTCTCTGCCTTCGGAGCCGTTGCAAGGTAATCCCTGTAAAGAGCATTTCGTTCCGCTACATTCCCGGCTTGATTCAACAATTCCGCAGCCCGCAACTTCAGGTGCCATGGGTTAGCGTGATTGTCGGCGGCCTGCAATAATTCTGACGCCGCGCGGGTGGGTTCATCAGACTGAATCCAGGCATGTACCAGCTTTTCGCTGATGCCGGCAGTCAGCTCGTGCTGGGGAAAATCGGCGCGAAAACTCTGCAGGTCGCCGACGGCAGCGCTCCAGTCCGATGCTTTGAGCAAGGTGTTGGCCGCGTCGTAGCGCGCACGGATGGCAACGTCCGAACCTGGTAGCACCGAATCAACCCGTCGGAAGTGCCCAACGGCCTCTCCGAGCCTGCCACTGGATACCGCGAGCTCTGCCTGGCGATAGACGGACGTCGCCAGTTGCTTCCGAATGGCTGAGACCTGCTCTTCGGTCACGTTTGCGAGCCGTTCACTTTCGGCAAGATTCAGCGCCTGCCCCCAGGCACGCTCCGCCAGGCCGTAGTCGCCCTCTTCCTGGCGTATCCGGGCCATGACCTGCCATGCCGCGTATCGCTCTGCCGGAGACGCCGTGGGCGCAGTCAATACCCGCGAACCATAATCCAACGCCAGCTGGTGGTCGCCGGCGGCCAGCCACCGGGCGGCGAGATCTGCCATCAGGCCGGGAATCCGGCTATCCCCTTCGAAACGTCCACTAAAGCGGTTGGCCTCATTGGAAACATCCTTCAGTTCGGGTTGAAAGGCAGACACAGTGGTCGGCCGGTCAAGACTGTTTCTCAACAGAGCAATAGCGGCCCAGGCAGCATCGGCAGCCTCGCTGTAACCGGGCGACTCATAGGCTGCTCTGCGAAAATTCGTCAACGCTTTCGGAAAATCCCTCGCCTGCAGCCAGGCATCACCAGCAAGGCGTAGCATTTCGCCGCTCTGATCAATCCTCGGAGCCAGGTGTGCGTAATAAACCGCTGCCTCAGCAAAAGCGGATTCAGCCTTCGCCACCCGGCCCTGTTCCACCAATCGTGTGGCCAGGTCATAGTGGTAATCCGCCAACCGTTTGCTGTAACTCAGCCATTTATTCTTCTGTTCACCAGTCAGAGCGGCGTAAGCGGAATCCTGGCTGTAGCTGGTGACGAACTCCGCACGGGCATTGCGAACCTGCTCCGGATCACCAGCCGCTTGCCACACATCCACTACCTGTAACCGGAAGGCAGGCACAGCACGGTGACTGGGCGAATAGTCAATAAAGGCCTGATTGGCAGCAACACTTGCGATGGTCTCGCCCTTCACCGCGTAGTAATCGGCCAGCCGATCGAACAGGAGATGTTCCCAGTGTTGGGGCCGGCTCCCATCCAGCCAGGCAATAAGGGTGTCCGTACCGCTGTTTCGGGCAGCCATCAGGGCAAGCACCCGAAACGTGTCATCGATGGTATCAACGCTCGAATCGCTGACTGACCCCAGGCTCTGTGCGCTCGGCAGGAACTCATCCAGAACTCTGATAAAGGTCGCTGCGGCCCTGTTCCACGCAGACGGCCCCTGTTTGAACTGGCTCCAACCGAGCATGTATCTGGCCTTGATGCCCAGCTCTCCACCAGCGTCTGAATTAACGAGGTGCAGATAGCCGGTTTCCGCTTCTGTGTAGCGTCCGGCTGCGAAGGCGGATTCAGCCAATCGGAACCTGGCCTCTGGCACAAGAGGGGATTTCGGATATAACCCGACCAGCTGTTTCAACCTCTGGATTGAAGCATCCTGCTGCCCCGTCAGAGCATGGGCCTTGGCCATCTGGTACAGCAGCTCGTCAAGCCTCCCGCCATAGGAACCTCGCTCGAGAATAGACTCATAGCTGCTGATGGCCTCGCTGTAGACCTGTTCTTCTTCAGACGCCGACAAGCCAACGTCTGATCCTGACCGATCCCTGATGTTGCTCAGCCGGTTGAGGGCATCGATCCGAACCTCAGGCTCGTCCGATGTCCTGAACAGGCGATGGTAGCGCCGGGCCACTTCCGAAGGCGAGATCGCCGGCATCGGCCTGCTTTCAAAAGTAAGAAACACCGGTCGCATGTCCCCGATCGTCTCTCCGTCCCGCCCAAGCTCTACACGAAAGGCTTCCTGGGCTGCAGCCGGCACCACCAACATCAAGCAGAGGAACAAGCCCGCAACTGGTTTCATCATGGCTGCGTCTCCTCCAGGCTCTGAAGGGCGAGATATTCGTAAAGATGCGCAATTTGCTGTTCGGTTTTGTCCAGCGCAAAGGCCATCTGCTGATCTCTGGCTTCGACATACTCCAGTGCCAGTTTGTCCAGCGCCGACTCGCACCTTTCAAGCAACTGACGAACAGCCGATAACAACACCTCGTTTCGCCTTTCCAGCGCAAG
>NZ_DDOI01000099.1:31107-33923 GCF_002341575.1 Marinobacter sp. UBA2498
CTTTCGCCTTTCCAGCGCAAGGGCTTCACTACGCAATCGATCCAGCGTTTGCGGCTGCCGGGATCCCCTGGCCTGGACCTGTTCCAGTCTGGCCTGTGTGTCGGCCAGCGTTTTATGAAGGGAGCGAATACGGGCTTGCTGGTCGGGATCGGCTTGATTGGCCAAACTCTCCAGGCTGGCACTCAGATCCTTGCCCCGCGCTGAGAGATCCATTTTGCTTTGATCGGCGAACGGCTTCTGCATGCCGGCGAGTTTGTCTTCAAGCGCTCCCCCGAACACCCGCAGATCATGACCGTGGCGATCCAGCTTTGCCGCCATGGTGCGAAGAGACACGACACGCCCCGCCGCCCTCTGCGCCTCCGGAGCCTCCATGAAGCCCAACAGATAGGCCATTCGCGGTTGAGTCAAGGTGCGGCTGTCGGCAAGAAACCAGTCAACCCCGGTCTCCCTGGCATCTTCCACCAGGGTTTTGTAGGCGCCCTGTTCGCGAATCTTGCCGGCAAGTTTACGAAGCGTGACCCGTTCACTCTCGAACGCAGCGTTGGCCGCAAGGTAGGCTTCTCCAGCCTGCCCGAGATAGCCGGAGAGATCGTAGCCGCGCCCCATCCCTATCCATGCGTCGGCAACTCCCGGGTAGGCTAAAGGATATTTCCTGGCTCGATGCCAGCTCTGCATAGCGGCCCGGTGATTGCCTTTTTCTGTCAGCGCCAAGCCGTGAAGGTAAAGGGCCCGCGGCGTGTTGAAACTGTCGAGATCGACCTCCTCCAGAAAGCCGATCGCTTTATCGAATTCGCCGTGCTGGTAGGCAAGGTAGCCCGCACGTACCAACAGATTATTCTCCAGATGCTGGCTACGCTCGGAATCGGCGTCACCATCGGACATGGCTAACGCAACCCGCAGAGCAACCAGCGCTCTGGCCGGGTTAAGATCGGATTTCGCGTAATCACTGGCAAGATTGAGGTATCCCAGAGCCGCCCAGTAGCCCTCTTTCATACCGGCCAGGATGCGCCCGGCCTCATCTGTGCGGCCTTCGGCTCGTGCCTTCTCAGCGTCTTCATAGAGCGCTTGCTGTCGTCTGTCCCCAAGATCCACGCCGACTTCTCCAGCCTGCCGGAATTGCTTGAGACCAGAAAGGACCTCGTCCGGCATCGCCGGGGTGGTCGCCCCGGAAAAACCGGAAACAGTCAGAGGCAACACAAACAGCAGGACCCGGAACATCATGGCGCCCTACTCCCACTCCATGAACGAAACCCGGGGTTCGTAATCGGGCGCCCGGGCTTCCAGGCTCATCTGCAAACGGAGTACGCCGGGGCGTTTTCTGAACCTATGGGTGGATTCCCGTCGCACGAAATCATCATCGGCAGAGCGAGCGGTAATCACCGTTTTCAACTCATGCTCGCCGTTTTCCAGGTTCCCGGTGAACAACTGCTGGATGCCGCCGCGTTCAAGCGATGTCCGCTCTCTATCGGAATACAGGTGGGAAGCGACAGGTTGGCCATTCACGAAGAGCTCGACGGAATCAATATCGAGCGCATCCCGGCTTTGAAGTGTCAGAAAAACTGCCAGTCTGGTATTGGCTGGATGCAGGACCTTCTGCTCAAGGTTGAAGACGCGCTCCGAATGACTGGCGACCTCCGCACTCAAGCGTTCGAGTTCCTCGTCAAGCACGTCGGCGGCTGCAACCGAGACAGCCAGCAATGACAGAACCACCGCACCGAAGCGAACTAACCTTTGGTGTTCTATCCGGCGCCTTTGTGATTGTTGTGAGCCGAACATAAGCCTCCTGCCTTTGTAGCCTCTGTAACTCATGCAAACTTCTGTAACAGATCAGCAGAAAGCGTAACACTTGGTAACCGCCAAGAACGGTATACAGATCACCAAATGGAAAACGCACAGCGAAAGCTTAAGCGGTCGGAAGAGTGGGGAGAGTGTCGAGTTATTTGACAGAGTCAGGAGGGAGATCGGGGCGCCAGGAAGGCTTAGCGGATAAGTTGAATTTTAAACGACTGTTTTAGCAGCTTTTAAATCAACTGGCCCTGTATTTGCTCACTGGAAAGCGGCGGGAGTGCCTTCAGGCAACCCCGCTTGATATGCCGAGCTTTGCCGATGCCCTCAACCGCATCGGCTTTTTTTATTTACTCAGCTGCTTCATGGCCGACTCAAGGCCTTCAACGGTTAACGGGTACATGTGATCGTTAACGAGCTGCCTGGTCATACCCAACGAACCACCGCTACCCCAGTAACTCTCCGGGAGCGGATTGATCCAGACGACCTTACGGAAGTGCTCGGTGATGCGCTGGAACCAGGTGGCGCCTGCTTCCTCGTTCCAGTGCTCAATCGAGCCACCGGGATGGGAGATCTCATAGGGTGCCATGGTCGCGTCGCCGACAAAGATCACTTTGTAGTCCGGCGTGTACTTGTGAAGAATGTCCCAGGTGCTGGTGGTTTCGTTCATCCGGCGGATATTGTTCTTCCAGACACTCTCATAGATGAAATTGTGGAAGTAAAAATATTCCATGTGCTTGAACTCAAGCCGTGCGGCGGAGAACAGCTCCTCACAGACACGAACATGAGGATCCATGGAACCGCCCACATCGAAGAAGATCAGCACTTTTACCGCGTTATGCCGTTCGGGCACCATCTTCAGGTTCAGGTATCCGGCATTGCGAGCCGTGGAACGGATCGTGTCGTCCATGTCCAGTTGGTCCGCCGCGCCCTGGCGGGCAAACTTCCGCAGGCGGCGCAGCGCCACCTTGATGTTGCGGATGCCGAGGGTCACGCTGTCGTCCAGATCCTTGAACTCGCGCTTTTCCCAG